>CAJPSU010000006.1 GCA_905373345.1 Candidatus Saccharimonadota bacterium | reverse complement strand
CTCCAGCCGCTGCCTTTGAAAGTCGGATAACTGCCGCGCTCCTTTGCTAGGTTTGCCGATTCGTCGATTGCATAGTAACTGATAAACTCACTCAGCTGATCAATCAACTCGTACGCCGTATCTGATTCATAGCTGATCTCAAGCTTCTCAAGAATGTCTGCAAATCCCATATAGCCGAGCCCAACCGCACGATTTTGCATATTTGAATGCATAGCTTCTTCAACTGGCGTACTAGTAATATCAACAAGGTTATCCAGTTGGCGCACTGCCGAGCGGGTCGCCTGCTCAAGCCGATCCCAAGCCCATGTCTTATCGTGCTGCAAAAACGCCGACAGGTTTAAGCTAATGAGGTTGCATACCGCAATATTTTTACTGTCTTGCGGCAGCGTGATTTCGGTGCAGAGGTTGCTCAGGTGAATTGTACCGGAGTTATTATTGAGCGCCCGCACATTGATTGCGTCTTTCCAGGTGAGCCACGGGTGGCTCGTGGCCTGTAGGCTCATCAGAATCTGGCGGTATTGCTGCCGCGCCGATAGTTTCTTGAATGTGCGTAATTTACCGGCCTCCGCTAACTTAATGTACTCGCGATAGCGTTTACTAAACGCTGCGCCGTATAGTTCAGTTAAATCGCTCGCCTCTGCTGGGTCAAACAAATACCAATCCTGATCATTTTCGGCACGCTTCATGAACTCGTCTGATAAAAATACCGCTGTGTTTGCGAAACGCGTACGCAGATACGGGTCTCCTGAGTTTTGGCGCAGGTCTATAAATTGCGGAAAATTAAGATGCCAGTTCTCCATATAGAGTGCCGCCGCCCCAGCCTTCTTACCCTTGCGACTAACGGCAAACAGTGCCGTATCGATCATCTTCATAAACGGAATTGGACCGGTCGATTCCGTGTTCGTAGTCTTTACCGGACTGCCGGCAGCACGCAGCTTACTCATGCTAATGCCGATACCGCCTGTACCTTTAGCAATCCACATAGTATCGTGAATGCTTTTTGCGATTGACTCCATATCGTCCTCAACGTCAATGACGAAACAATTACTTAACTGCGGGAATGTGCCGCCAGCGTTGACGCGCGTACTGCCGCCCGGACTATATTCTAAGTTGCTCATGTGGCGGTAGAAGCGAATCGCTGCCTCGGTCGGGTTTGGCTCGTTAAAGCTTAGCCCCATCGCGATGCGCATGTTCGTGAATTGCGGTACCTCAAGCGGCGAGCCGTCGTTTTTACGCAGTGCGTAGCGGTTTTTGTTCGTGATGACGCCGAGATACTTGCTCAAGCGGTCGCGTGTTGGATCAAGCGCCATCGCTAGAGCTTTCACATTAAACACGTTTGTATCGGCCATGCGAACGTCAAGCAACCCATCTTTCACTGCGCATTTAATATATTTTGGAAACTCGCGCGCATGCAGCGCTTTCAGCTCATCGTCCGTTTCGTAGTCGCCGAGTAGCGTTTTGTACATTGTTTTAAGCAGCAGTCGCGCCGCAATTGTATCAAAGTCTGGATCGTCTTTGACGTTTTGCAGTGCCGTCTGGATCACCGCTTCCTCTAGTTGCTCTGTCGTCATGCCGTCAAAAAGTGTCAGCCGCAATTCGCTCGCGACTTGCACAACTTTCGAGATTTGATCCGGCAAACCTTCACTCGCCTCCATGAGTGAACGATTGATTTTGTTCGCGTCAAACGGCTCTTTACTACCGTCGCGCTTGATGACTGTAATGTCGCTCATATTCCCCCGTTTATTATTGATGCCTATTAGAGCGCAAAAAAACTAACCCCGCCTTTATTCTGGCGAAATAAGCTGTCGTACTAATTATTTGCGCACATGTTTATTTACTCGACTGCTATATATGTAGCGTCTGCCTATAAACTATAGACACTATATATGGATATTGCAAGCATTTTGCTTATGTATTTTTTACCACGCGCATTAACGTGTCGCTGTGCGACAAGCTTCATATAGTCTGTCGTTCGGAATGAAATTATCGGTATAAAGCGTGCCGCCAAGCGGCTGCAGCGGAGACATTGCTGCAGGCATTGTCCGCGGTTTTTTGCTGTACGCGATAACATAATTGCCGCGCGATAAATCACGGTGCTGCGCTGCGTACCACGCATGCGGCCAGGTGCGACGGTATACCGCATCAAACGCCGCAAATAACTCGCAGCACGGTGTATTATTCAGCCCGGCAATAAGATTTGCCACCACAAGTCCATCTTCGCGCACGATTCGCGCCAATTCGTTACCATACTCTGCTGTCAATAGCGAGTACGGAATTTCACCACCGTTGTATACGTCGATTAATACGACATCGTAGTGCCGATTCGTCCGCTGGATGTACGTGCGCGCGTCATTAAAAATTAGCTTCACGTTCGGCAGCGACTGATAGCCGAAATACTGACGCGATATATTTTCCAGCCCCGGATCAATCTCCACTACGTCAATGTGCGTGTTTGGCAATTGCCGCGCCATATACTCTGCCATTGTAAATGCGCCGCCGCCAAGCAGTAGCACCGTGTGCGGTTTAGCGGCGATTGTCGTTTCAACCATACGCCGCGTATACCAAAACGGTAAGTCCTTTGCGCCATCAAGATATACGCCGGACTGCACGCCGGTCGGTCCAGTCACGAGGCCGCGGATCTGCCTGCCGTTATTCGTGTAATTAACGATGGAATAATGCGCGCTTGGAGTCTCTACCGACACGTCGCCGCGCTTCGGCGCGCACAATCCACTCAATGCTGCGATAATTACCACTCCAACCATCAATGCCCGCAGCCGCCACTGCCACCGCGGCATAAACAACCAGCTCGTTGCTAACAAGATGCCTGCTACCAGCGCTAACGTTTCGTTTAGTCCAATCGCGCCGAGCAGCACAAACCCAGTGACAAACGTTCCGGCGATGCCGCCTACCGCATCAAGCGCACTCAAATTTGCCACCGACCGTCCCGCCGTGTTGAGCGATGATACATTCAATTTTGCTAAGTAGGGCGACGCCGCACCAAGCACGAAACTTGCCGGTGCAAACAACACCAGCGCCGCAATAACCGCTTGTATGCGCGGCTCGTCTAGGGTCGTCGTCAGCCAGCGCAGCACATCGTTTGCGCTCAACATTGTCGCCACCACCAGCACAGCAGCAATTATTAGCAGCAGTCCAACGTCTTGCGGCGCATGCCGATAGTCCGCAACACGTCCGCCCAGCCAGCAACCTGCACTCAGCGCAATGATAATCACGCCGATCACGCCCGTCCATACGTATGTCGAACTACCAACCGACGGCGCAAGCAGCCGCGCTGCCACCAACTCATACGCCATTAGCGCAAAGCCGCCGACGCACGCTGCCGCGCCTAGCCTCCACGATGATTTCATATCTTCTATCATATCGCATTTCGTTCGTCTATTGCTACAGATAGCTGCCGCATATTACAATGGACGTATGAGCAATGCAATTGTAGCAGTCGACCATTTCCAGATGAAATTCGGCGACATTGAAGTAATAAAAGATCTGAGTTTTACAGTGAAACGCGGCGAAACATTCGGGTTTCTCGGCAGCAACGGATCGGGTAAAACGACGACAATCCGCGCGCTGCTTGGCATTTACGCGCCGACGAGCGGCACGCTATTAGTAAACGGCAAGCCGTACAGCGTGTCGGGCGGCGTGAAACTTGGCTATCTACCAGAAGAGCGCGGGCTGTATAAAAAAGAAACCGTCATTGATACAATGGTATATTTTGGTCGGCTGAAGGAATTCAGCAAAAGCGAAGCGCGAGCACGCTCAATGGCATTTTTGCAGCGCGTAAATCTGGCAGACAAAGCGACAACCCGCCTTGATAAATTATCGGGCGGACAACAACAAAAAGTACAGCTTGGTATTACAATTATGAATGACCCCGAACTACTCATCTTGGATGAACCAACGAAAGGTTTTGACCCAGTAAATCGCCGATTGCTCATGGAGATCATTGAGGAACACCAAGCTAAAGGTGCGACCGTTATTATGATCACGCACCAAATGGAAGAAGTTGAACGCTTGTGTGACCGCGTTATCCTGCTGAAAGATGGCGTAGCGCGTGCTTACGGAACGGTCGCGGCAATACGCAAACAATTTGGCGGCAAATCGCTTGACGACATTTTCCTAAGCGTATACGGCAACGAAAATGATCAAGAATAGGAGGCGCGCCATGCATAATTTATCGACCGTTATAACCTTTGAAGTCATTCGCGTACTCAAAAAGAAATCGTTTTGGGCGATGGTGTTCGGCTTCCCGATTATGATCGGTGCGGTATTCGGTATCGTGTTTTTGTCGAATAACGCCACACGAGATGCCGCCGACAAGCTGAAAGAGCAAACGTTCAGTATCGCCATCACCGATGATTCTCATTTACTAAGCCCGCAGATAACAAGCGCATTTCATGCCAAAATGACAACTAAAGAAGCTGGCATCGCTGCGGTTAAAAACGGCACGGTCGACGCCTATTTTTACTACCCTGCTGATGTGAGTGCTCACCATATAGAAATCTACGGCAAGAATGTCGGCCTATTTGAGAACGGACGGTACAGTTCGGTAGCATTAGCATTACTTAGCCAGTCAGTGCAAAACACCGTATCGCCACAGATTCGCACTGTTTTACAAAATGCAGCAGCTAGCGACACAACTATTTACCGCGACGGGCGTGCTTACGACCCATTCAAAGAAATGATCCTGCCAGGTATATTCCTTGTGCTGTTTTATGTACTAATGTCATTCTTTGCTGGACAAGCGCTTACTAGTACGACCGAGGAAAAAGAGAATCGCGTGATTGAGATGATTCTCACAACAATTGAAGCGCGCACACTAATTATCGGCAAAATCATTTCGCTCATTATCCTCATGCTAATCCAAGGTGTTCTTGTGGTAGCGCCCGTACTAATCGGCTACCTGCTGTTCCGCAATCAGCTCAATCTACCGAATATTGATTTGTCAGGCTTACCGGTCGATTGGGCACGAATTGGAGTAGCTGCGGTAATTTTTGCTCTTAGTTTTGCATTTTTCACCGGCGTACTCGTACTAATTGGCGCCACTATGCCGACCGCACGCGAGGCAAATCAATTTATGGGATTCGTGATGATCGCACTATATGGACCACTCTATGCCGTATCGCTGTTTATCTCAATGCCAGATGCACCGATCGTACGATTTTTGAGTCTTTTTCCGCTTACTTCGCCAATTCCCCTGCTCATGCGCAATGCTGCCGGTAACCTGCAACCATGGGAAATTGCTGCAGGCACGCTCATTTTACTTGCCTCATCAATATTTGTACTAATACTCGCCGTACGCGTATTCCGCTTCGGTGCACTTGAGTACAGTCGCAAGGTGTCGCTTAAAGAAATGTTCGCGCGGCGGTAAGAGGGTTTTAGTTATGCTGCAAAAATAATACGCGAGCAAGTCTCGCGTATTATTCATGGCGGAGAGGGAGGGATTCGAACCCTCGATGAGTTGCCCCATACCGCTTTTCGAGAGCGGCCAGTTCAACCACTCCTGCACCTCTCCATGTTGCCTACGTATTATACCAGATGCACAGTGTATAATATAGGTATGGAAGATTCAATTTTTACTAAAATCATTAAAGGCGAACTGCCTTGCCATAAAATCTACGAAGACGACAAAACGATTGCATTTCTTGACATTCATCCGCAAGTTGAGGGACATACACTCGTTATTCCAAAAAAACAAGTTGATAGCTTGTGGGACTTAGACGACGACACGTACGCTCACCTCTGGAACGTTGCAAAGCGTCTTGCGAAACACATTGAACGCCTCAAGATTCGCCCGCGCGTTGCCTCGGTCGTGATGGGATATGGCGTACCGCATGCGCATATCCATCTAATTCCGATCGGTAGCGAAGCGGAATTAAAGCAGCCACAGGACACAGAGTCGCCAGTTGATCATGACGCGCTTGCGGCTATGGCAGAAAAACTGCGAACTAATGCTTAAAATCATTGCTATAGGTAAAAAACACGAACCCTGGGTTGCTGCCGGCATAGAGCGTTATCAAAAACGCCTGCAGCGCCCATGGAATATCACGTGGGAGTTATTGCCGCACAGCCCGCTTGATGGCAATAAGGCTCGCCGCGATGAATCTGAACGTATATTGTCTCATTGCCGAGCAGATGATTTCGTTATCGTCCTTGATGAACGCGGGAAACCGCTCGATTCCCCCGCCCTGTCGCAATCGCTTGATCAAGCGTTCACAAGCAACCGCACACCCACCTTTGTTATCGGCGGCGCATATGGCGTTACCGATGCATTGCGTGCTCGTGCTAATCTAGTATGGTCGCTCAGCCCGCTCATATTTCCTCACCAATTGGTGCGGCTTATCCTTGTCGAGCAACTATATCGCGCACAAGAAATCGCCCGAGGCGGAAAATATCACCACGAATAGTTCTCTAGATTTTTATAATTACTGTCATCCGCCAGAGTAGTGATAGCTTCCAGCTCTTGCTCAACAATCCCCGTCAGTCTCTCGCGGGTAGAGTTTACTTACGATTTAGGATTGTTTAGATTAGTGATTGTACCGATATTCACACAGAAGCCGGAATCAGATATTGTCCAGCAACAAGCAAAATTGTTATGGGTCTCATTATACCGCTCTTTCTAAGCTCATCAACAAAATTAATCATATCATTCTATTGACTTTTAATAAAGTTTATGCTAAATTAAGTAGCACGATACTATTAAACACAAACAATAGACAATGACATATTTTGACTACCTAGCCCGAATATTCATCGCCACACTGAGCCTGTGTATCACTAGCGGTGTTGCAGTGCACGACAGCCATGTTGAGCACGTGATTGAAACGGCGAAGCAGGCAAAGATAAGCAAGCTAACCTCGCTGGATGTGAAAGCGATTAGCGAAGCGCGTACGCCGCATACGCATTCCGACCACGATGCGAGCAGTTCAATGTTATCACATAGCTTTACGTACCAGTCGCCGAGCATCGCGCCGGATCGCCGCCATCACCACAAGCGCATTCTCGCCGTTCTTGAAGAAGGCGGACGCCACGCATTTGACAATGCTAATTTGCCAATCCTTGACTAGCTGCGCGCAATAACTTGCAACTCAGTTTGCAAGCGCTTCACAAGCGCCCGCTCTTCCGCCAATTGGCGGCGCGATTCTTCCACTAGATGAGCCGGCGCTTTCGCTGTGTAGTTTTCATTTGCCAAGCGCGCTTCAAGCGTTTTTACCTGTTGGCGCACGTTCGCTAAACGCTTTTCGAGATTCGTTTGATGCTCGTACAGCGTATTGTCGTCTAAGTCAAGCCAGGCGTCGCGTCCGCTTGCTGCTAAACGCAATCCCCTCGCCTGGTCAACATGCTCAACTGATTTCACACGCGCAAGCTTTTGAATCAACTCAGCATTATCCGCTACGAGCGAATCGTCCATATACAGCATGCCGCACCGCTTATTGCCCGGCAGTTCGCTCATCACGTAGCGCGCTTCGCTTACCAAATCTTTCAGCCGGCTGAACTGCCCAGCAGCGATATCATCGTATTCGGCGGGTTTCATCCATGCTTCGCCCGCCAGGATCGTATCGTGCCACGGCAGCGCTTGCCAAATTGTCTCAGTCACGAACGGCGCAAATGGGTGCGATAAACGCAGAATAGTGTCAAGAACATACGCGTTCATGCTGATATTCTGCTCAACTTTGCTCACTTCGACGAACCAATCGGCAACATCATCCCATACGACGTGATAAATCGTTTCAGCAGCTTCAGCGAAATGATAGGTTTCAAGTTGTTTTTCAACCTGCTGCGCCGCTTCATCAAGCCGGCTCAAAATCCAGTGATCCGCCAGCGACTGCGGAACCGGCTCGGCTGCAGGTGTTTCGTCTGCAACAGATGCTTCAATATAGCGCGCAACATTCCACAACTTATTGCAGAAATTACGCGCCGCGATAACTTTACCAGTGTTAAAGGCTTGCGGCTGCGCAGCAGAGCGACTCGAAATCACACCCATACGCAGCGTGTCAGAGCCATACTCTGACACGTATTCCATCGGGTTGATAACATTACCCTTGCTTTTACTCATCTTCACGCCCTTTTCATCAAGCACAAGCCCGTGCAAGTACACGTGGCGGAACGGTACCTTATCGGTGCGATACAGACCCATCATAATCATGCGCGCCACCCAGACGAACAAAATATCGCCCGCCGTCTCCATGACCGCCGTTGGATAAAAGCGGCTTAAATCGCCTTTTGCTAGGTAGTCGGTGGTGATATACGGCCATTGGTTGCTGCTAAACCACGTGTCAAGCGTGTCTTCTTCGCGGCGATATGTTGTACCATCTACAACAATATGTTTCTGATCGACGCGGCGATCAAAGCGCCAATCATCTAGATTATCCTGCGATTGAAACATCGGAATTGGAATTCCCCACGGGATTTGGCGGCTAATGTTCCAATCCTTGATATCTTTCAGATAATTAACGACAACCGCGCCTTTATTTTCTGGCGTAAAAGTAACATCGCCGTTTTGGATTGCTGCAATCGCCCGATCAGCCAACCCGCGCATTTTCACGAACCACTGCTCTTTGACGAGCGGTTCAATCACTGTGCCACACTTATAGCAGTGCCCAACTTGGTGCTCAATATTCTCTTCACCGCGACGCAGCTCGTCAATATCAAGCGCTGTTAGCACGCGTTTACGCGCCTCTTCAACGGTTAGTCCTTTAAACTGCGCCGGTACGTTTACCATGGTGCCGTCAAAATTAATTACTTGCACTGTCTTGAGATTATGGCGCTGCCCAATCTCAAAGTCGTTCGGGTCATGCGCCGGCGTAATCTTCACCGCGCCCGTCCCGTAAGTACGGTCGACGTATTCGTCGGCGATGATCGGAATTTCGCGATGTACAATCGGCAACTGCACTTTGCTGCCAATTAGATCTTTATAGCGCTCATCATCCGGATGAACCGCCACCGCCACATCGCCTAATAATGTTTCTGGGCGCGTTGTTGCGATAATAATCTCCCCTACCCTATCAATTAACGGATAGGCAATTTTCCAAAGCTTACTCTTTTCATTTTTATAGACAACTTCATAATCCGAAAAGCTTGTCTGGTGTTTGGTGCAATAATTCACAATGCGCTCGCCACGGTAGATAAGTCCATCGCGCCACATCGCTTCAAACGTATCGTATACTGTGTCGATCACCTTTTCGTCCAGTGTGAACACTAAATGATCCCAATCGGCGCTCACGCCAATTGCGCGTAGCTGCAATTCCATATCGCCGCGCCGCGCCGCCACAAAGTCCCATACTTGGGCGTACAAATCTTCGCGGTCGAAATTAAACCGTGTCTTCCCTTGCTTTTCGAGCTCGCGTTCGTACACTACCCACGTCTCAAAGCCCGCATGATCTGCCCCAGGAATATACACAGCATCATAGCCGCGCATTCGGTGATAACGTACTAAAATATCCTGGATCGCCGACCCGAGCGCGTGCCCAACGTGCAAATTGCCATTCGCGTTTGGCGGCGGCATGACGATCGCGTACGGCTCGCCCTCGCCTTTTGGCGCGAAAACCCCCGATTTCTCCCACATCGCATAGATTGTTGGTTCGTAGTCATTCGGTGTATAAGCTTTTGCTAAATTCATATCGGCTCTTCTTATTCATTAGGTTATTCACGTGAAAACTAAAAATCAAAAAGATAACCCAGGAATCGCTCAGCATAAGCGCCCTCACCTCTGTTATCCTTGCACCTTTTATTTTCTCACGTGTTTGTATTCCTTTTCATTATACCATAACTCCGTGTATACTGAGTGTATGTTACAAGGGAATGAATGCGCCGAATCAACGGTGTGGAACGAAGTGATATACGATTTAGGCGGACACCCGCTTCAGCTGTGGGGGTGGGGAGAGGTAAAATCGGCGCACAACTGGCACGCGCACCGCGTATTGTTTACCGATCAGCAGGGCGGAGTTGCCGGTGCCGCACAGATTTTAGAGAGAATACTGCCAAAGCCTTTTCGCCGCCTCTGTTACGTGCCGCGCGGTCCAGTCTGCAGGGAAGGGGACGCCGCAGCAGTATACGACGCGCTCGCAACGTACGTGTCGCAGCATTTACCCGGCACGCTGCTAACCGTCGAACCCGATACAGAGCTAGCTCCAATGGCAGCGGGGTGGCGGCGATCGTCAAATACGATCCTGATCCCAAAAACATTAATTTTAGACTTGCGCCACAGCGAAGAGGAGTTGCTTGCCGCAATGGCGAAAAAAACACGCCAGTATATCCGTAAATCAGAACGAGCAGGTATCACGTTGCGCCGTGTCAAAGCGATGGACGATATCGAAAAATTACTCGAAATTTATCATCAGACAGCAGAACGTGCTGGTTTTGCTCTTCACGACGATCAATATTACCGTGACGTCCACATCAACCTGGGCGACTCGTCGCTTATCTTTGCCGCCTACGAAGGCAGCGAGCCGATCGCATTCGTCTGGCTCGCTGCCAGTCAGGAAACTTCTTTTGAGTTATATGGCGGCATGAACGAGCGCGGGCAGGCGCTACGAGCAAACTACGCGCTGAAGTGGTTTGCTATCCGCAAGTGCAAAGAGTGGGGGATTAACCGCTATGACATGAACGGGCTGCTTAATGACGGTATTAGTAATTTCAAACGCGGTTTTGCTAATCATGAGGATATGCTCGCTGGTACGTACGACTATCCGCTCAGTCCGCTTTATGGCGTCTGGACAAGATTGCTGCCAGCCGCTAAAAAAATAATCCGATATATCAAACACTAAGCACCAGCAAGCGATTGCACTGGCACAGCACCTTCACGCAGTACTGTTATAGCTCCATGAGCATCTACCGTAATAATCGTTGAAGGCGGGCGGTTACTCAAATCGCCGCCATCAACATAAAAATCAACGGAATCACCAAAAATACGCTGTGCCGTCGAGATGGTTGCCGCTGTCTTTTCGCCGTGTTTATTCGCACTTGTCGTCATGAGCGGACCGGTCTTTTGTAGCAGCGACCGTAGCGTATTGTCTTCTGGTATCCTGACCGCGAGACTACCACGTTCCTCGCGCAAAAACTTAGGAACATGCTGCGCCGCAATCACCACGCTCAGAGATGCCGGCCACAAATGTGAAACATGCCGCAAGGCTGCCTCATCAAGCCCAAGTGCGATCAAATCATCAACCGACGATGCGATAACCGTACCGGCATGCGACTGGCGCGGCTTCGCCGCATAGAGGCGTTTAACCGGCTCGGGGGCAATAACCGACACTAAGCCATACACCGTATCGGTTGGCAATATGCCAATCGCGCCACCGTGCAACAATGCGGCTAAGTTCTTGTCAGCAACAGAGGTAAATAGTTGTGCCATTTACAACACCTTTGTAGAATTCCAGGCTGTATTTACCATGGATAAGCTTGGAACGACATCAAGAGTATATGGATCAGCAGGTATGCCGTATTGAGTATGAAAAAACCCGAGCGTAGCAATCATCGCTGCATTATCCGTACAAAACTGCATCGGCGCATATTCGATTGCAATTGGCAAGCGAGCCGATAGTTGACGCCGCAGTTCCTGATTCGCCGCCACGCCGCCAGCAATCACGACTGACCGCGGCGCAAAGTCGTTATACGCACGCAATGTGCGCTCTACTAATGTCTCGACCGCCACGCGCTGAAAGCTCGCCGCGAAATCTTCCCGCTGAACATCATTTATGAGCTTTGGAAGCTCGTGCGATGGGAATGTGAAGTCTTTGCCTACTGCATGCTGCACTGCCCGTAGAACGGCTGTTTTAAGCCCAGAGAACGAAAAATTATACGGATTATCAAGCTTTGCCTTTGGCAAATGATATTTTTCGGGGTCACCATGCCGAGCAGCAGCGGCAATTGACGGACCGCCAGGGTAGGGGAGTCCAAGAATTTTCGCGACCTTATCAAAGGCTTCGCCAACGGCGTCGTCTTGCGTTTGCCCGAGCAATTCATAATCGCCGTGACCATGAAACAATACCAGTTGCGTATGTCCGCCTGATACAATAAGCGCAAGCAGGGGGAATTCCGGTTGCTTTGACGGTAGCTGTAGCGCCGAGCCATTGCTCTCGGTAATAAAATTCGCATACACATGCGCCTCGACATGGTGAATCGCGTAGAGCGGCTTATCGCGTAAAATTGCGAGCGTCCGCGCGGCAAGTACGCCGACCAGCAATGAGCCAACTAAACCGGGCGCGTAAGTGACGGCAATCGCATCAAGATCACCCCAATTGCACTGCGCCTGCGTTAGCGCTTCGCGAATCACCGGATTTATCACTTCGATATGGCTGCGTGCGGCTATTTCTGGCACAACACCGCCGTACTGCGCGTGAATATCAATTTGCGAATTTACCACGCTTGACAATACGCGAAAGCCATCCTCAACGACCGCCGCCGCTGTCTCGTCGCAACTCGACTCAATTCCCAAAATTTTCATCAACTTTATTATACCACCCGGGGAGCACGCCTAGATACTAGCCGGTTTGCCGCAAAAAGTGGTACGATAGAATATATGAAGCAGCTGTTAGTGAGAGGCGTGCGAGCAATACTGCCTGTTCGTTTGGTGCATCAGCTAGAGGAGCGGTATCGCAAAATGCGCGTTCGGCTGGTGCGTATGCGATATGGTAATCCAGCGAAACATCTTCGCGTCATCGCTGTAACCGGCACGAACGGCAAAACAACGACAGTTAATTACCTGAACGAAATTCTCAAAGAGGCTGGCTACACAACAGCGATGTTTAGCACCGCAACAATTGAGATTGCCGGGCAAACAAGACGCAACGAATTGAACGCTACTGTCGCGAGCACAGCAATAATGCAGCGATTCTTCCGTCGCGCCAAGAAAGCGCGTGTTGATTTTGTAGTAATGGAATTTCCGAGCCATGCGATTCATCAGCATAAGCTTGAAGGCGTGCCGGTCGAGATGGCAATTATGACCAATCTGACGCAAGATCATTTAGATTACCACAAAACGATGGATGCATACGCCGAGGTAAAAAGCCGCTTGTTTGCGCAAAATCCAAAATATATTGTCCTGAACCGCGACGACGAATGGTTTGAGTATTTTAACAAATTCCCCGCGCAAGCTCAGAAAATTACTTACGGCGAACATGCCGATGCCGAAGCGCATATTGACCGCGTAAAATTGTACCGCAAGGGAACAGAGGCGTCCATCACAATCGACCATCAAACTAAGCTAGAACTTGCCACAAATCTGCCGGGCAAATTTAATGTATACAACATGACTGCTGCGGTGTGTGCCGCGTATCTGCTTGGCGTATCGCTGAAGGACATTGTTGAGGGCGCCGCGAATCTCGAAAGCGTGCCGGGGCGATTTGAGCGCGTCAACACTAACACGCCGTATGATGTGATCGTTGATTATGCGCATACGCCAGACGGACTTGAGAAAATCCTCACTGCTGTCAAAGCAATCACAAAAAACCGCGTGCTGCTCGTTTTTGGCGCGACGGGCGACCGCGATAAAGAAAAGCGCCCGATTATGGGCGAAATCGCTGCGCGCCTTGCTAATCGTATTTTTTTGACCGACGAAGAAAGCTACAATGAAGATCCGGCAGCAATTCGTAAAATGGTTTACGACGGTATAGAACGCGTAAGAAGCGGCGCAGTAAAAACAACTGAAATCCCCGACCGGCGCGATGCAATCGCAAAAGCGCTTCGTCTTGCCGCGAAAGGCGATACAGTACTTATCACCGGCATGGGGCACGAAGTCTACCGCATTATCAACGGCGAGCGCGTCCCGTGGAATGATGCCGAAGTCGTGAAAGAATTACTCAAGAAAACCTAGTACCATGCTTGGTGTTTCAGGCGATAATATATAGCGCGCACGATTTTTTCAACGAAACGCTGCCATAACTTCGCCCGCCATGGACGCACCGGCAACAAGTATGTACCAGCATGATCGGTAACATGGTCGTTGAATCCCGCTTTGAATTGTCCGACGCCGTATAGCGGGTGGCTTTTATCTTTGATGTGCGCTGAATGCGGCGCGCCGCAGAGGTCGTAGTCGGTGATGCCGCGCTTTTTCAGCTCGCGGATCGTTTCGAGAATCAAAAGAGCAGGAATGCCGCGCGTAGTTTTACGGCGCGTGCTGCCAGCGTCTTTGCGGCTAGCTTTGTGCCCGAGCGTCATAACGAAATCTGCCGACGCAAGTTGTCCGTCATCGTAGGCAAATATGATAAATCCATGCCCGCTCTCGCAGTATTCGCTCCAAAACTTCCGGTAGTATTCGTAGGGGCGAATCACGAAACGCCCGTTCGCTGTTTCGGCAAATAATTCATAAAACGCCCGGTACGTCGATTCCTCTGCTGGCATAACACGGCAGCGCACCTCGCCCTTGCGTGCTTGGCGAATATTATAGCGAACTTTACTATTGAAACGTGCTTCGATAACCGCTAATTCTGGGCGGATATCAAGCCAAATCGTCGACATCGTCGGCTGTACATCAGTAGAACGCTGTAAGCCCGCTTGTAGCAGCGCTTGGCGTGTTTCTGGTGCGTCAATGAGTTGCGTCTCGCATTTCACCGCAAACACGCCTTGTGTGCGCGCAAACGCTTGTAAATCATGCAAAATCATTGCCGTATCCTCAGCGTTCGCAGCACCTACACCTTGCGGACAATACCATAACTTACCGAAACCGGCCGCACGCTTTTCGAGTGCTAACAGTGCTGCGCGATCTGTCACGATATACCGCGGTGTCCACCCGCGCTGCTGCTTGATATGTGCGAATGCTGCCAACTGGAAAAAATCACCGCCGTTTGGATTTTTACTCACTAATTCGTCCCACTGGCTAATTTCAGCGGGCGCCGCGAAATGTATCATAGGTAAATTATAGCAAACCTGTTCGAAATCGTCGCTGCTCTCGAAGAAATAGTTTAACTCAGTAACCAAATACACATTATCAACGTATACTTGGTATGCTGTACGTTTATAGCCTAACTTTGCGGGTTTGAAAGATAGTCAATTTCTTTAATAATGTCGAGTAATGCTTGGGCGCGCCGTCCTTCGTCGGGGATCGCTTTGGCGGCTTCGTGTGCGGGTGCGATGAGCGAACGGTCATCAGTAGAACGAATTAGCAGGAGATATGTGTCAAATTTTTCGTCGGGAGCGATATTGAGTTTATCAACAAGCGGGCGCAGCTCAGTGATGGCGTCTTTCTTGACCGCGTCAAGCGAGGCGTCGCCTGATGAAGTAGGCGCTGCCGGGGCTTTTATTGAAGCCGCGGCTTTAGCGGGAACGCTTGCTGGCGCAGTATCATCTGCCGGCGCTGGCGGCATCGGCGGCGGCGTTGGAGGTAGGGCGGCTTGCGGCTGCGCGGCAGCGGCATCATCGTTTACGCCGGCCAATACCTTTGCGAGCTCTTGGTCGTCACTGATTGGTTGTGTCGTTTGCGG
Organism: Candidatus Saccharimonadota bacterium; assembly: GCA_905373345.1. GTDB lineage: Bacteria > Patescibacteriota > Saccharimonadia > Saccharimonadales > Saccharimonadaceae > Saccharimonas. The sequence continues at coordinate 5,249 of CAJPSU010000006.1, read as the reverse complement.
TTTTATATTCATTCCCACCTCATTACTATCATTCTTGTTATGCTTTCTCATATACTGTATCATAGATAAAGAATGTATCGCAAGTGGAAAAGGTGGTTTTAAGAATGCTCGATGACGCACAGATTTTGAAACAGCGCGACCGCTTAGGAGCGCTTGATGTTGCGGCAAAGCTGCATGCGCAAATTTCTCGCGAGATTCCAGTAGTAAATGAAGATCACGACGGGCGGGAATTACGCCACGTAATTGTTGCCGGCATGGGCGGCTCGGCGCTTGCTGCCGACGCCGCAAAAGTACTGCTGCGCGATACGCTACCAATTCCGCTTGAAATCGTGAAAGACTATACGTTGCCCGCCTACGCTGCCGAGCATACATTAGTAATTGCGAGCAGCCACTCTGGCAATACTGAAGAAACCGTGTCGTGCCTGCGCCAGGCAATCAAGCGCGGCTGTCAAATTGCCGTTATCGCAACGGGCGGGGAAGTTGTGCGCATCGCCGAGCAACACCAGATCGCGTTTGCGCACATTCCGAACGATACGCAGCCGCGTATGGGCATGTTGTATAATTTACGCGGATTATTCACGTTACTGCATAATTTTAATCTGTTATCAAGTTCATGGCTCAGGCAACTTGACGATGCCGAGCCGTGGATCGCGCGCGAAAGCGCTCTCTGGCGCAAAGACATTCCGACCAAACGCAATTACGCCAAGCAGTTAGCTCTTATCGCCGTCGGTAAAACGCCAGTATTCTATGCAGGCAGCTTAATGGCGCCAGTTGCCTATAAGTGGAAAATTAGCTGGAACGAAAATGCAAAAAACGTGGCATTTTGGAATTATTTTCCGGAGTTTAGCCATAATGAATTCATCGGCTGGACGAGCCACCCGGTCGAGAAGCCGTTTGCGGTATTTGACTTGATTAGCAATCTAGAAAATCCGCGGATCCTTAAGCGGTTTGCGCTAAGCGATAAGATGCTGTCAGGCAAACGTCCCAAGTCTACCGTCGTACCGCTGCAAGGCGAGACTATTCTTGAGCAGATGCTATGGGGGAGTATCCTCGCCGATTTTGTTAGTATTTACGTTGGAATCTTGAATAATGTCGACCCGACGCGCGTTGATTTGATTGAGAAATTCAAAAAAGCACTAGCAGAGTAGAAATAACTGAAGATTTGCCGCGAAGGTTGCGCGTAGAGTCTAGCAACTATTAAACAGCAAAACAGGAACGGCAATTACGACCGCTCCTGCTGTTTGAAATATAATAAAATAAACCGCTTCTAATGATATTGCCGCAGCGACTCAATTGTATCCTTGCGTGCCGCCTTAACTGCTGGATACGTGCCAAACACGACGCCGACGCCGATTGTCATCAGCACTGCCATCAGCGCTGTCTGCAATGTGAATGCCGGCGAGAAATATAGGAATGTACTAGCGATAAACGCGATAATATAGCCGCCAACATAGCCAATAGCACCGCCAAGAATGCTAATCATCAACGATTCCACCATGAATTGCCCGATGATATTGCGATGGCTCGCACCGACCGCCTTGCGGATGCCGATTTCGCGCGTACGCTCAGCCACGCCGACAAGCATAATATTCATAATACCGATGCCGCCAACGACAAGCGAGATTGCAGCAATCGCCGCCATCGTTGCAATGAGCGCCGTAAAGAGCTGATTCGTCGGGCGGCCAATTTCTGGCCCGGTGAGTACCGAAAAGTCTTCTTCGCCTAGATGCAATTTACTTAACTTATCTTTTAGCTCTGCCACAACATTATTGCTCGACTTCGCATCGTCGACTAATACGTCAATTTGCTGGATTTGCGTGCTGCCTTTTAGCAGCTGTTTGCCCTGATCGTATGAAACAATCACTGCATTACCATAGTCAATGTTGTTGTAATTGACTGCACTTGTTTTTTGTTTCATCACGCCAATCACCGTAAAACGCTGCCCATGCATAGTAAAGACCTGCCCGACAGAGCTGTCGGTATTGAATAGTTTAATCGACAGCTGGTCGCCTATTACCGCTGTTGTATCTTTCGTCTCTTCGCCTAAAAACTGTCCAGCGGTAATATCGGCATCAGCTATTTTTGCAAATCCAGGCGTTGTTGCAAGCACAACGTTATTTTTTGCCATTTGTCCTTTTGCTGTAATTGTTGCGTTCAGCGTCATTAGCGGCGCAACGGACTGCACGTGCTGCGTTTTTGCCACTGCGTCAACGTCGGCGTCGGTTAGGGTGCTTGCGCCAAACATCTGCTGAGACATAGCGCTCAAAAGCATATTCGGATCGCGCGATTGCATACCCGGGCGCACCACGACGAGGCGGCCGTTGTAATGCGATATTTGCTTATCAAACATGCGCGTGACGCCGTCGCTGATCGCCAAAATACATGTCACGCTTGCGACGCCGATCGCGATACCAAGCGTCGTTAAAACGGTGCGCGCCCGCGTTCGGCGTAAAGTGCGGTACGCGCCGCTGATATGTTCGGAAAGTAAACTCATGATTCTGCCTTCTTTCGTTCGGTTTGGTCTGATGGTTGACCGGAAGATGATGCTTCGGCGCCGTCTGGCTCAGATGGCTCAGGGTCGTTTGCAGCAGGCTGATCGTCGTTTTTTGCCTCTTTCGCCGGCTTCTTTTTTGCGGAGCGCGTTTCGCTCTTTTCTTCTTTAGCGGCGCGGCGCGCGTTGAGCGAGACTTTTACCGGTTTCTCGCTTTCATTGCCGCTCGCGATACGTATTTTGGTGTCGCTCGCGATTTTACCATCAAGCATATTGATAACGCGGCTAGCGTAACTCGTGAGATTCGGATTGTGCGTCACCATGATAATCGTATTGCCTTGCTTGTGAAGCTGCGCTAATTCTTCCATGATGACATGGCTGGAGCGGCTGTCTAGGTTGCCTGTCGGTTCGTCTGCGAGAATAATGCTTGGTTTGCTGACGAGTGCCCGCGCGATCGCAACGCGCTGCATTTGTCCACCAGACAATTGCCACGGCATGTAGTACTCGCGTTCTTGCAGATGAAACGTCTTCAAAATTTCACTTGCGCGCTCCAATCGTTTTACGCGGGAAACACCTTGATAGGTGAGGGGAAGCGCAACGTTTTCGAGTACCGTCAGGCGGTTTATTAAATTAAAACTTTGAAAGACGATACCGATTTGCGTCGCCCGCGCTCGCGCCCGCTGCGCACCCGACAACCGCGCCGCCGATGTGCCATTCAAAGAATATTCGCCGCTATCAGGCCGGTCAAGCAGACCGATAACGTTAAGTAATGTCGTTTTGCCGCACCCAGATGGACCCATAACGGCGATAAATTCGCCCTGCTCAATTTTCAGGTTCACCGAGTCGAGAACATCGCGCGCCGTGTCGCCGATACCGTAACGCTTAGTGAGCCCTTTCAATTGAATGACGGGCGCTGTGCCAGTTTTCGCAATCATCTCCTTTATTATAAAAGCGTCATGCAAGATAAGGCAACCGTTAAATAATGTATAAAATACAACTTTACGCGGAGAACGGGCGATCCATAGCGTAATGCGTTATACTAAAAATACGCGGAGAGGTGACCGAGCGGTTGAAGGTGCACGCCTGGAACGCGTGTGTGCGAGCAATCGTACCCAGGGTTCGAATCCCTGTCTCTCCGCCAGGGTCTTTATTTGCGCGCTCAATTCATAGCTTAAATTAGCTAGTTATCATTATTTCTTAATTTCTTAGAATTATTGGTTTTACTATGAACGCGAAAAAATATGATACTATTGACAAACGATGTGTTTCGCAGTATAACACGCGACGGCTATGTGCGAGGTGAGCGTAATAGGCAAAACGTAGGTTGCGTGTAATTGTTACTATTGCGGGATGGTAAACATACGCTGGGGCAGCAATTATTAATAAATATAGCGTTTGGTTGGATTGCTGGCGATTCTAGAGGCCGGCAACCTGATCAAGACTAGTCTTATCAGGAAAAGCGATCTCGCGCACCGCAAAGAATAGCTTTCGGGGTTTCTGAAAGTACTTTGCGGGGTTATGCGCGCTCACCCTTGGAGGGAGGGAAATGGAGATCGTGAATCTCACCCCGCACGAGGTGAAGGTCCTCGATGACGACGATAACGTCATCGCGACTTTCCCCAGTAGCGGGGTGGCGCGGGCTAGCCAGCACAATGTGCTGGTAGGCGAGATCGAGTCGATCCCGGTCGTTAAGACCGAGTTCGGCGAGGTTCTTGGCCTGCCCGAGCCCGCTGAGGGCATCGTTTACATCGTGAGTCGTATCACGGTGGAGGCAGCGCAGGCCCAGGGTCGCTCAACGGACGACCTGCTCGTTACGAGCGGGGCTGTCCGCGACAGCCAGGGTCGGATCATCGGCTGCCGCGCGTTCGCGCGGCTCTGATGCCTCGGTACCGCACTGAACGGGCAGTAAACCCGGACATGATGGATTTTGGTATTTGCTAAAATTCATTCGCCTGTATCTAGGCTAAAGCCGTTGAACGCATGTGAAATAGTTCGCTACTTATAAGCATTACGCCACTGGCATGATTCACCCAGTTTCCCCGCTCTGGTTTCTCAAAAGCGGGGAATATTCCTTGAGTACTTGTGTTTGCTGATAAAGTATGGTTGATAAACATAAGCAGTTAAGGCACATACGTACAACAGCTAATTCGAGAAGAGATGGTCCGTTTTAGTTTACTGAACCTTAATTTATCCAAGACGAGGCTTATTATTTGACATATATGCCATTTAGTGTTATCATATAAGCTATGCCTCTTACGCTCAATCACATTCCAAGCCCAAAAGACGCAATGCCATATTGGCTACGTCAATCCGCAGATAAAATGCTTATTGAACAAGCAGATTGCTCGCACGAAGGTTTATGCCAGATTACTCTCAACGAGGAGACACTTGAGCGTGCTAACCTGGGAGTCAATCTTGATGATATTCCTGTCTCTGGTGGCTTCCGAGGGGGAGCGGGGCGCAACGTGCTGCTGGCAGCGTTGTATGATGGATGCAGAACACGCCGTCCGCGCGACGTTGACTTTATACAAGTTTTACAAGCAGCTGACAGCGACTCCTCGCATGGTGCGTACGATACTCTTGAATTATTAGCAGAAAGATTATCTCCAGATGATTACTCGCATAGTCATGGCGTTAGTGTTGCAGAGACGCCGGAGCAGTACATGAACCGGCAGGATTTTACAATGAATCAGCTGCTCGTTTGGCATTGTTGCACAACCCTCTAGACAACAAAAAATGAGCGGTGTTATTCTTTTGG
>CAJPSU010000005.1 GCA_905373345.1 Candidatus Saccharimonadota bacterium | reverse complement strand
GGGTGATGAGATTAGGACTCTACCTGGCTCACAGCCAGGGAATCCTAACCTCCGTGACAACCTCTTCCTCCCCCGTCAAGGGGGCGCCGTCAGGGCCGAGAGTGTCGTCGTCGTAGACACTCTCAAGGAAGGGGTCAATGTCCATCTCGCGGAGCTCAAACTCCTCGAGGAGCTCCTCCAGTTTGCCCTGGCGCTGGAGAAGCTGGGCAAGGCGACGCGCGAGCTTTGCGCGCGTCTCGGTCCTAAGGTGAGGATTCTTGAGCTTTCGCTCGATCCTCTCAACATCATTCTCAATGCTCTCAAGGATAACATAAGTAGCATCAACATCAACGTGGACATCAATTCCAAGAGGCATTAGCCTCCCCTTCCTGAAGGAAAATCACGCTGCACTTTGCAGGCGATCATCTCGTATAATACTCTCTCTCTCTGAATTTGTCAAGTGTTTTGACAACATTTTTTATAATTCGCAATTATACCTAATATAATCCAAAAATACTGAACCGGTCTAACGGCAGTAAACTAAGATTCTTTAATTCTTAGGACAATGGTACACTAACCCACATTCTATCGCAGTTTCTATAGCTGCCAATCAATCGCACCGCGCCCAGTTTTCTCTAAAAACTCATTAGCTCGCGAAAACGGTCGGCTACCGAAGAACCCGCGATCAGCCGAAAATGGCGACGGGTGCGAGCTCGCAATTTTTAGGTGGCGCGGATTAGTGATTTTCTGCCCTACTTTTTGGGCATGCGCGCCCCACAGCATAAATACAAGAGGCTGTTCAAAATCATTCAAAAACTCTAGCAAATGCTCGGAAAACTCCATCCAGCCAAGACCAGCGTGGCTCGCCGGCTTGCCGCGTTCAACGCTCCATGACGTGTTCATAAGCAACACGCCGCGCTTCGCCCACTCTTCTAAAAAACCGCTCTTAGGAATATCGCACCCCAGATCATCATGCAGTTCTTTAAAAATATTTTGCAAACTCGGCGGCACCGGCACGCCTGGTCGCACCGAAAAGCACATGCCGTGCGCCTGCCCCGGTCCATGATACGGATCCTGCCCGATGATTACGACTTTTGTCGTTTCAAGCGGACACTGAGCAAAGCATGAAAACATATCCGGTCTGAGCGGGTATACGTCTTTAACTTTGCGTTCGGCGTCTACCCGATTCATCAGCCGGCGAAAGTACGGCTGCTCGGCTTCATACTCAACAAATTGGCGCCAAGAAGAAAAGGCCATGCCTCCAGTGTAGCACGACCTTTTGCGGGATAACAACGCTTGCTATTCTGATTCTTTCGGACCGCATTGACCGAGAAAACGATCCACTTCATCAAGAACTTCGCTATAGCCAGAATCATTATCGCCTAGCATGACAACTGACACTAGGCAGCTTGGCGAATATGCAGTACGCCTCTTAATCTTAGTAGTATCTAGTCGCAATGGTCTCAGACAGCCGTCTTCAACGAGCGCTCCATAACGAGCATTCTCACCAATACCAATAGTATCTCCATCAAATTTTTCACCAGCAAGACCCAGTCGGAACAATACCATATAGCCCGACCGGTGAGATTCCCTATTTTTGTCTGGCAAATTATCTTGCTTATCATATATGTCAAACGCTACTGCGGTCGTTTCAAATTCTACACCAGGATAAGCATCGGAGGTCTGCCTGTCGTATGGTTTAAATTGACGAATAACATTAACTCCTTTGTATCCCGTAGAGATAAAACGCCCACTCTGATAAGCCAATTTATTGTCTACGCTATGTAGAAGACCGGTTGTACGCGCCGGAATTACTTCTGTCTTCTGCACCTCAAACGTTTCAATCGCTTCCTGTAAATCTAATGCTCGCTGACTTTCGACTTCATGCCGCAAGTACCGATCATATGCCGCACTAGGGCAAGAATCTTTAAACATTTGTCCTTTAACATCCATCCAACTAAACCTACACTTTCTTATAGAATAATTACTAGTCCAACATATAAGGTACTCTCTTTCTCTGATTTCGTCAAGTAGTTTTACCACTTTTTATAATTTTAGCAACCGCCGTTCGTCGTTGCCGCGCCTACTTTATGGTACAATAGAAGTACATGACTCATATTACTCTTGATTTGACCGCCCTAGAGGTCGAATACTCAGCACTGAGTAAGTTTTTAGCGCAACCCGACGCATATAACGACCCGCAGTTTACCGCTAAGAACAAGCGGTTCAGCGAGCTTGAGGCAATCATTGCTAAAGCAACAGAGCGCAAGCAGGTTGAGCAGCAACTTGCCGAAGCGAGAGAGCTTGCCACCGGTAATGATGAGCTTGCCGAAATTGCCAAAGCAGAAATTCCTGAAGACGAAGCGAAATTAGCACAACTTGAAGAAGACCTATTTATATTACTTACACCAAAAGATCCGAACGATGAAAAGAACATCATCATGGAGATCCGCGCGGGCGCAGGCGGCGATGAGGCGAGCTTGTTTGCCGCTGAATTGTACCGCATGTACCTGCGCTGGTGTGAAGCTCATAGTTACAAAACCGAGCTGCTGAGCGATTCTGCCAATGATTCTGGCGGTTACAAAGAAGTTGTCTTCAAAATCTCCGGCGACGCACCGTATGCACGGCTTAAGTTTGAGGGCGGTGTCCACCGCGTACAACGCGTACCCGTTACCGAAAGCCAAGGGCGCGTCCACACCAGTACAGCCACCGTCGCGGTATTACCAGAAGCAGAAGAGACTGACATTGAGATAAACCCGAAAGATTTACGCGTTGATATCTACCGTTCAAGCGGCAATGGCGGACAATCGGTCAATACCACCGATTCCGCCGTACGTATTACCCACTTGCCAACCGGCTTAGTCGTACAAAACCAAGACGAGAAATCGCAAATCAAGAACCGCGAAAAAGCGATGAGCGTATTGCGCAGTCGCCTACTCCAAATGAAAATCGACGAAGATAATGCAAAATTGTCCGCTGAACGGCGCGCGCTCGTCGGTACGGGGGATCGCAGTGAAAAAATTCGCACGTACAATTTTCCGCAGGATCGCATCACCGACCACCGCATTCACTATAGCCGCAGCAATATTCCGGCAGCGATGAACGGTGATATTGACGATATCATTGAGCGATTACAAGCGTATGAGCGCGAATTAAAAGCACAGCACGCGCAATAAAAGATTTGCCCTAGCTACGTACATCGTGTACAATCCCACGTAAGATGACAGCCGCGAACATCCCGACATCAATTCAAGCCTGGTTGCGCGATAGCGCAGAAATGCTTGCAGATAGAGGCATTACAAGCGCGTTACTTGACGCTGAACTGATATTAGCACACACTGTGCGCAAAAATCGTACATGGCTGCATGCGCATCACGACGAACGTCTGACCGAACGCCAGCTTGAAATCGCTTATGCGAGGCTGCAGTTGCGGCTTGACCGAACACCGCTTGCCTATATCATCGGACATAGAGAGTTTTACGGACGGCTGTTCAAAGTCACGCCAAGCGTACTAATCCCGCGCCCAGAATCAGAGGCAATTATCACCTGCCTACGCAAATACGGACCGCATACTGGACGCCTTATTGATGTTGGTACGGGCAGCGGCTGTTTAGGAATTACGGCAAAGCTAGAAATACCAGCGCTTGACGTCGTACTTGCCGATAACAGCCGCCATGCGCTTGCGGTAGCGCGCGAAAATACAGCGAGACTGCACGCGCGCGTCGACATTATACAAAGCGATCTGCTGAGCGCCACCTTCGGTACCTTTGACGGTATTATTGCAAATCTCCCGTACGTTGACGCGTCGTGGGAACGTTCGCCGGAAACAAATTGCGAACCCGCTGAGGCACTCTTTGCGAACAACAATGGGCTAGCGCTAATCAATAAGCTGATTGTTCAAACGGGTACTGCGCTAAATAACAGCGGCTGGCTTTACCTTGAAGCCGACCCACGGCAGCATGCAGCAATTATAACTAAAGCATCAAACCTGCAGCTCGTTCATCGTATCACCGATGGATTTTGTCTCGTGTTTCAAAAATATAATTAAATTATTCAGCGTAAGCACCCAGCGTGACCTTGACAGTTTGCTCTTTACCGCCGCGCAAAATCGTTAATTCTACGACGTCATTTGGCGTATACTGGCCGATCAAGCTAGAAAACCCATTACTTTCGCCCACTGCCGTGCCATTTACCTTCGTGATAATATCTCCGTCTTGAATGCCCGCTTTACTCGCCGGACTATCAGGCTGCACGCTTGAGCGATCATCGCTCGCTACATACGCGCCTTTCGCCACCGGCAAATGGTAGCGTTTCGCCAATGCCGGCGTAATATCAACGTACCGAATGCCGATATAGGCGCGCTTGACGCGATTTCCTGCCAACACACTCTTCATCGTCCCTTTCACGGCATTGATCGGAATCGCAAAGCCAATCCCCGTCGCGCCCGAAGCGACCGCCGTATTGATGCCGATAACCTGTCCGGCGTAATTCAACAGCGGTCCGCCCGAGTTGCCAGAATTGATCGCCGCATCAGTCTGAAACATGTCGCTCAGCGATTCGTTTGAACCGCCCGCTTCGTCGCTCGCCGAAAGCGACCGCCCTTTGCCTGAGATAATACCGCTTGACACTGTGTTGCGGTATTGCCCGAGCGCATTACCGATCGCGACAACGTGCTGGCCTGTACGCACCGTAGACGAATCGCCGATTTCGGCAGCGCGCAGATTAGCAACGCCGTTAATCTTCAGATAGGCTACATCGTTCAACGGATCTACTCCGACAATTTTCACATCATCATACGCCGTGCCGTCGTCCAGCACAACCTGCACAGTACTTGCGTTAGCGACAACATGGCGATTCGTTAAAATATAACCATCGCGGCTAATGACAATTCCCGTCCCTGCCGCCCGAGCTTGTGCGGCGCCGTATATCGTCCGCTTAGTTGTATTCGTCACGATCGACACTACACTCGGCGATACTTTTTCTATCACATTTGAGACTGACGCTTCGCTCGCCGTTGCCGTCGTATTGCCATCACGCGTTGGCGTCAACGTAGTACTACGATGAGTGTTTACATATAGATACGCACCCGCCGATACTACACCTGTAATGAGCATAATAGAGAGAATAGCCGATGTAACAATCCACGGAAGCGCACGGCGCGATTGCTTCAGCGGCGGTGAAGCCGGCGGGCTAACCACCAAAGCCGGAGACGTCGGCGCGGTACTTGGCGCAGTCGTTTCATGCTTTGCCTTTTTTGCTATATTCTTCGTATTTGTCATACCATTCACCTTTCTTTGAACCATTTTCAAAAATATGGCTTAAAACCGCCTTAAAGCGCATCGCTGCCGTAGATAACAGCAAACACATGGGTAGCAATCACAACAAGCGCAGTAAATACGACAGGCGGTATGATGTCGTTACGGCGCACCTCGCCATACGCATGGTAGCTATGGTATGCCCGTTCGGCGACAAAATAAAACAGCGTTGTAAACAACGCAAACTGTGATAATCGAATCGGGCTAATGCCTGGAATTGCATACGCCGCCATCCAGTGATACGAAATCCACGCTAATTCTGCCGTCACGACACCAAAAACGAAACTATATAAATTGCTATACGGCTCATCGTACGTATTCATCACATGACGCATAGCGATACAGCCGATAATCCACGACGCCGCAACGAAACACACTGGATTCCACTCGTACATCATCATTGAAACGGTGGTCAGCCCCAAGAAAAGCGCCGTTCCTGCCTGCATAACAACATAGGTGTGTTTTGAACGCGGCTTGATCATCAATAACCACACGATATAGAGCATCGTCAATGCCGCCTGCACACCAATCGACCCTGTCATACAATATACGAGCGTCACATAACTTAGCCCGACAATAAGGTCGACTGTATTCGCAATCAGATTCGCCAGCCAAAACCGCGGACGCACTGCCAGAACACGCCATTTGCTCATAAATACAAGCGCTACGGCAATCCACGGCGATCCAGATACGTAGGTCACGGCAAACATCGCAAGCGCGAGCAGCACATTGAGCAAAATATACATCGCTTCGCTAATACGCGAACGGCGTTTGTGTGATTTTATCAAATCCATCGCTTTTATTATACTATGAATCGCGTTTAATTACCGGCTTTTTGAGCTTTGCGCCTTCGTAATGATAATTACGTAATCAGTATTCGCGCTATATGTCACGCCCGATAATTCATTACTTGGCGATACACTCGTATGATAGAGTGACTTCAACTTCTCTTCAGTTGCTGATTTTGCCTTTTCGCTCACACGATAGATCTTATTTGAAGAATACGTTTGCCCGCTCGGCACATTGCCAACCGTATTAACTGCTATGCCAAGCTCCTCAAGTTTGGTCGCCTCAGCCTGCGCCGCTCCTGCAATTCCAGAACCATTCAGGATAACGACGCGCGGCTCTTCTCGCGTAATCGCCGTTGCGTAAATATGCTTCTTAATATACGCCTGCAAACCACTGTAATTATACGTACCCGCCACCGGTATCACTGCGCTCGCACCACCAACCGTGCCGGTTGTTAGAATTGCCGGTTCGGCATCAATCAGGCTGACGCTTTTAATTTCATCCTGCTTGATCGACTGCATTAAGTTAACAAGTGTTCGCACTTCGCCTGTCTCAAAGTTTGTACGCAAGTTCGCGCCAATCGCATCAACGAGCTTTGTGACTTTCGAGAAATCAGTGAGCGTGCCTGTACTAAGCGCTTTTTCGCGGATCGCCATCATAATTTTTTGCTGGTTTTTCTCGCGGTCAAAATTCGACTGCTCAAATCCATAGGTTGGCGCGATATCGCCGCGCGCCATTGCAAGGTACAGAGCATGTTCAGCATCAAGCTCAACCTCGCCGTTCGGATAGCTAATATAATGCCCGCGCGGGCAACGCTCCTGCTTCTCCGCCCGCGTCGTGCCGCATTTCCAGTCGAAATTGCTGTCCATCACTCCGCGCGGATCGCGGCTTTCAATATTCACTTTAATGCCGCCGATTGCGCTTACTAAATCACGCATCACCGAGTAATTTACATGCACGCTATACTGCAGATCCATACCTAGAATTTCACCCACAAACGAACGCGTTTCTTTCTGACGCTCATCTTCCGCACTATCCGACTTCCAATCGTTGTTCACACAATTGAAATACACATTAATTTTGCCTGCATACCCCGCGTCACAGGCGCGTCCGTACTTCACGTATAGATCGCGCGGAACGCTGACCATATATGCGTTCTTCTTGTTTTGATCAATACTTAGCACCATCATCGAGTCAGTTAGATACCCTGCTTCGTGCCCTTCGTCATCTTCAGATGTACCGAGAATAAGAATATTTGAACGACCGTTCGCGTCCTGTTTGAGAGGTTTTTGCTGTACTAGCCCAAACAAATCGCCCTTAAACACCGACTTGCTCGCCATTAACGCGCGGTATGCAAACCAGCCAGCAGCCAGTACAATAATCAAAACAAGCGCAATAAGCACGCGTTTAATAATTTTGCGGCGGCGCGATATTGGTTTTTTAGATTTTTTGCCGCGTTTTTTTCGACCGTTTGGCGTTATCGGCGTATCAAGATCAGACAGATTGCCAATCTCTTGCAATGACGCGTCAATATCTGCGCGATCGGAGCTTCTAATAGTCGACGGACGCTGTGCTGCTCGCGATATCGCCGGCGAAGATAACGGCTTCGGCGATGCCGCGTGATTCGCACCAGACACCGCGATGCGCCGCCGCACGCCGCTGCCGCTCGGCGAGCGCTTTAAACCTTCCGCCGATACTTCCGGCAATTGGCGCCGCGGAACAAAACCATCTACTGCTCGTTTACTCATAGCTCTTGTTTACTATAGCGGAAATGCGCAGAAAATAAAACCATCGCGGCTATGGTTTACGTTTGTTTTTTTGGGACGCGGCGGGTATAGTAAAAAAGATGGAAGCAAGTTATTTGACGCGTCATCCACGGATAAAAGACATTCTCAACTTCATTGGGTTTGTTTTGCTTGTCCTGATCGGCACGCTACTGATCAACACCTACGTATTCCGCAGTTTTTCGGTATCTGGACACAGTATGGACCATACGCTTGCCGATGGCGACCGGCTTATCGTCGACCGGCTACCTGTGACTGCAGCTTTACTCAAAAATAAACCGTACGTGCCAAACCGCGGGCAAATTATCGTCTTCAAAAACCCGCGTTTTTTAGCCGGCATGCATGATGAATTTATCGTGAAGCGCGTCATCGCATTTCCTGGCGAGCGCGTTACCGTTAAAGACGGCACGCTTACTGTATACAATCGCGAGCATCCAAGCGGATTTCACCCCGACGACGAGTACCGCAGAGGCGGCGTCGGACCGCAAAGCCCATCAAGCGGCGACGTCGATACAACCGTACCCGAAGGCGTACTGTTCGTCGCTGGCGACAACCGTATCGGCAGCAGTTCGTACGACTCGCGTACCGGACTTGGCTTTGTTCCCAACCACGACGTTGTCGGACCAGTTTCGGTGCGTCTCTTTCCTTTCTCAAAAATAACGACTTTCTAATTCTATACTCTAGCCAAGCAATTTTGAAATCCGCTCAAAATCCGCGTGATCCTGAAATGAAATAACGATTTGCCCTGAACCGCGGCGATTTGTCCGCACCTCAACCGGCGTCTTAAATCGATCGGCAAAGTGAGTCTGTTCTTTAACGTAACGTGGTTTACGCGGCGCTGGCTGGCGCGTCGTATGACTGCTTAGCCCATTCGCTTTTTGACGGCGCACATAGCTTTCAATTGCGCGCGCACTCCAACCTTCTTTTATGATGCGCGGAATAATTTCGTCAACCACATCCTCCGGCAAGCCAATCAACGGACGCGCCTGCCCTTCGCGAACATCGCCCGCTATGATCGCGTCGCGCGCTGACGCTGGCAGCCGCAATAAACGTAGTGTATTACTAATCGCCGCCGACGTTTTACCGCCAACGCGCTGTCCGATCTCCTCAAGCGTTAAGTTGAACTGATCACGCAATTTTAGATATGCCGTCGCCGTCTCAAGCGGGTTCAGATCGCTGCGCTGCAAGTTCTCGATGAGCGACAGCTCTAACTTATGCTGGCTTGATAACGTCCGTACCAATGCCGGAATTTTTTCAAGCCCCGCTCGCTGTGATGCGCGAAACCGTCGCTCGCCCGCAACAATTTTGTAGCCCTGCTTATCCGGCGCCACAACGATCGGCTGCAACACGCCATGCTCCTTTACCGACGCCGCGAGCTCATCAAGCGACACTTCATCAAACGCGCGGCGCGGCTGGTCAGGATCTGGCGCTATCTCACTGAGCTTAATATAGCGCAAATCGCTTACACGGTCATCCTGCTCAGATGTCGGATCAAACGACTCGTCCAACAACTCTGTCGGAATCAATGAATCAAAACTTCGCCCCAAACCCTTTTTAGCCGACACGATCAAGCACCTCCTTTGTCACTGCTTTATAAGCGCGCGCACCCTTACTAAACCGATCATACGCGCCGATCGGCAGCCCATGGCTTGGCGCTTCGGCGAGCCGCACATTGCGCGGAATCTTCGTTTTAAATACTTTCGCTGGAAAATGCTTAGAAATCTCATCAAGCACCTGCGTCGACAGCGACGTGCGGCTATCAACCATCGTCGGCAGCACGCCAATCAGGTCAAGCGTTGGGTTAAGGTTTTTACGAATCAGCTTCATCGTTTCAAGCAGCTGCCCTAAGCCCTCAAGCGCATAGAACTCCGCCTGCACCGGCAGCAGCACATACTGCGCCGCGATCAGCGCGTTAACCGTCAGCAAACTTAAACTCGGCGGACAGTCAATAATAACAAAGTCGTACTGTGTCGGCGTCAATTGAATCGCATATTTTAGCCGGCTAAACCGGTGCTGAACCTGCGTCAGCTCCACCTCGGCATTTGCTAATTCCGGCGTCGTCGGCGCAATCCACAGATTAGTAAACTCGGTCGGCATTACTGCATCAATGAGCTTTTTTTTGCCCATAATCACTTCCGTCATTGTCGTGTCGAGCGATTGCTTATCAATTGACAGCCCGCTCGTCGCATTACCCTGCGGGTCAAAGTCAATCAATAATGTCCGCTTACCGTTCTTAGCTAAATAATACGCAAGATTGATTGACGTCGTTGTTTTACCAACGCCGCCTTTTTGATTAGTTACTGCGATAATCGTTGTCACGCTGTTTCTATTTCCTCTCTTTAGGCTCTATTATACCATGAGCTGGATTGAGAAGACAAAAACTACTCTAGATATGAAAAACTCCTCGAGAGATTATACGAGGAGTTTTTACTGCTATTTGATTGCTGTAATTTCGATGAGCGAGTACTTCTGGCGATGACCGTTCTCTTTGTGAACACGTTTCTTTGCCTTGTACCGGATAACACGAATTTTATCGCCCTTCACCAATGCTTCAACAACTTTCGCTTTTACGTTCACGCCCTTCACTACAGGAGTACCGACCGCTACTTTGTCACCGTCAATAGTCATGAGTGCGTCGAGAGTGAGCTCTTTCGTTCCTTCCGGGAGGAGATCCACCCGCAGGGTCTCTTTTTCGCTGACAAGATACTGCTTGCCAGAGATCTTTACGACTGCTTTCATTTCATTCCTTAAACGTTAATTTAATTCAGATCTGTTATATTGTAGCAGAGCATGCTAATTATTGCAACTTAGTGGAGGGTTCGCCGTTTTTCCTAAACAGCCATAGCCCGTCGGGGTTTTTCTCTACATCTATATCCATAGCTCCAGACTTAGTAGTTATAGTACCAAGCGCCGCTTGCGCTTCTTCTTTGTTAATTATTTCACCAGACTTACTTTTAGGATTAATAGCACATATAAGCGTAAAATTAGGATTGTTACCTAAGTCGTTAGCTGATCCGTCCCAGTTATTCGCAATAGCATGGCCGCCTTTAGCAATCTTATCCAGCAGCTCTTGCGGCAAGAGTCCAGAATTATACGAGAATACGACGTCAACCCTACCTTCTTTCGACATATGACTCACATATTCTTCTATAGTCATCTCTGCAATGTTGTACCCTTTTTCCCGCATTGCCTCCATTGCATATTCATCTGGGTCAACATGGACCACTCCAGGGCCAAAAACACGCGCAAGCGTCTCATCGCTGCTACTGCCAGGATAGATGATCACTGACGTATCATCTATGTTCGTCATACGTTCCCGAAGTTTGCCTAGAGCTTTCGCAACATCTTGGTGAAAATATGTTTCTTGCTTACTCTGCGAGAATACAGTATCAAAACTATCAGTACCATCAAGATCCCCAGAGCTCTCCATATTGCGAAGAAGAATCGCAGCAAATTCCGCAAGACTACCAAGACTTTCTTCTACTCCCGCTTCATGCAACCGTCCATCTTCCGGTCGCGCCTCCTCACCCTTACCGTTACCACACTTGTCATTTAATTTATCAGTCATAGTTTGATATTATAACACAAAATAGCAAAACAACAAATATAGCCTATACTTGATCGTTACCCTCTACAATACTCCAGCAAACTATACCGTGATCACATATAAACCAATAGCCTACTCTTTGATATAATCAGAGTAGAAATTATACAAACAACTGAATAATCAACGGGAGCACCTATGCCGCCAACACAACAGCCAATCGTCATGCCGGTTCCGCCACCGATGCCGCCGAGAAAGAAATCATCTCGCCTTGCTATTGGTATCGCAATTGGTATTAGCGCTATCCCTGCTCTTTTATTCATTGCATATGCCCTTTTTATCTTCACGGGCATTATTGGTCTATTTTTATTTGGTCTTGGTAATCAGGCTTTAGGGCCATCGTTTGCCAACAGGCGAGCAGACGATCTTACCAGTAGAATCAGACAACTACCCCACGTCAAGTCAGCAACAGCTAAGACCAGATTTGCACTGGGTGGGCTTAGTTTCGATGCAGAATTCACTATCATCGGCGAAGACGATGCGACCAATGATCAGGTTACAAAAATCCTGAAAGACTCTGTTTCAATTTTACAATCTAAATTCACCAACATCAAAATTACATACAAGCAATCCTATGCCGGCGGAGAGCTGAAGCTCATATATGACTCTATGTCGGATATAAAAAAGCATCAGAGCGATATTTCGCCTATGCTCACTGCTTTACAATACGAGCTAAAGGGCGGCATGTCTCATGCTTGGGCGCACACAGATTACAGCGATCGCTCCCTATGCAATTCATCAACGAATTCATCTTCAGTGAACGAAGCGAAAAAATCACTCATTCGAGCAACCGACCCAGGCTGCCCCGGAATATCGCGTATATGGTATGGCAACGGACGTAGATTAGATATAGAGATAGAGAAGAGGTTTAACGGCGAAGATTTTAGCTGGTTGGCATTCGATGAAGTCTACACCGTCATATCGCAACCTGAAGTTCTCGCAGTACGCATGCACGCCTTTGAAGATGAAGACAGAAGCAAATCTATCAAATATTCTATTGAACTCACTGACAGCAAACAAAAATCTACAGGATACAAATTGTCTCGTTCGGAAAAAGCTATCGTCGTCAAGTTCTTGAAGGGCTTGCGCAATTCTCAATTAAAAACAATCGTAGATGTATCCCCTTCTTGGCCGCGCTCTGGAATCATTATTAGCCAGGGGAATTATTTTTCAGCTCCAGCAGGCAAGTACGATTCAGCAGATCAGACAGCTAACAGACAAGATATCCTTAACCAAGTGAAGTGCGATCTAGACGAATCGCATCAAAAAGAGGCTTGCTCGACACTTTAATTCTCTGTTCGCAAACCTAGAGCACAGATTGTCGCCTCTGATTGCTATAGGCACCCTTTTTACGTTTATAACGGCTCTTTAAAGGGCGCCATCTAGACGTGCGGACACTATGCCAGCCAAAATTGCAAGAAAAATAATGACGCCCGCTATACCTAAACCAATCCAAGCCTGCATAGCGGCAGCATTCACAACCTTAGCGTACGGCGCAGCATTTCTCAACGCTTCCACCCACCAATCAAGTCCGTTTTGACGCGCTTTGTTTGTACGACTTGCCAAAGCAATACTCGCTCCTAATGTGCCAAACAGCGCCATGCCAAGCGCTACAATGCCCTTGCCCTGTCGCGGAGCGAAATCAAATCTAACGTCGCGCCCACCAATACCAATCGTTAACATATAGGTATTCTGCGATATTTTTGTCACTTGCGACGGATCAATATCAAATTCTACACCCAACGGACGGCCTGTCGCATCATCAAGACGAATGAGGCGAATCCTATTAGCCGTCGTCCACTCAAGAGCACAAACAGACATACCAAAGATCGTCATGTTATTAAATTTATTAACATAAGAACAGGCAATAAGCGGCATTTGATCGTACGAGCTTAACATCTGCGAAGATTGCTGCACGGGCTGCCCTCCTTGGTTTACACCCATGGCTTGCGGTGACTGTATTTGCGGATTCATATAGTCGATTATACTTTACTGGTTATGCTTTATCAAATTGCATACAACATTATTCGCGTGTAGCCAACCATCAAGCGATCCACCGTCCAGATGCTGCCCGACTGCCGGCACGACTTTTACTGCACCGCCAGCCTGCGCAAACCGCGTAACAGCATCGGTTAGCTCGTACTCACCCCGCGGCGATACCGCAATGGTAGCGCACGAGTCGATTACCTGCTTAGTCAAAACATATTTGCCGATATTAGCGTAATCGCTCGGTGCCTCTTCAGGGCGCGGCTTCTCAACAATTTCGCGAAAATGTCCGCTCTCATCAATGACAATCGCACCGTAGCGGCTAATACTTTCGTGCGGTACTTCTTTTGCCAGTATGCTGCACTCACCCGCCGGCGTCGCCGCAATAAGGCGCGCTACTTCGCTTGAACCGTCAGGATTATACATGAAATCATCACCCATCAGCACAACCGCTGATTCACCCATGTTAATATAATCGCTTGCGAGGGCTACTGGCACCGCCGTACCATACTTTCCGTAGCTCGGCTGCGTCACAAAGTGCATATTAGCTTTGAGCGGCGCAATAAGCGGCAGCATATCTTCTTTGCCCTTGCGCCGCAGATAATCATTTAGGTGAATATTGCTGCGATAATACGCCTCAAGCTGCGAGCTTTGTTCGCTCACAACAAAAATAAACTCGCGAATACCCGCCGCTAGGCAATCCTGCACAACGTAGTCAATAATCGGACGCTTGCCAACAGGCAGCATGCACTTTTCGATCGCTTTGGTAATCGGCAACATGCGTGTTCCCCAACCCGCCACCGGAATAATTGCTTTGGTAATTTCCATACTTCTCCTTACACTTTTAATTCTTTATATGCTTTCTGCAGAACGGTCATCATCTCCGCATACTTATCACCATTCGGTAGAACATCAGCATAGAAATAAACAACGTTATCAACTACTTCTATATTGACTCGCAGGTTTTGGTCATGCAGCCAACCCATAAATCCTGGATTTAGCAGTTCAAAGCTAGCCACCTTATCTCTACTCGTGGCATATACAGCATAGCGCCGATTAAAATCAGGCCATTCAAACGAGATTTTCTCATAACCGCGCGGCGCCTTAATTAGCCCTTTAGCCTTTTGCTCTTGCCGTTGTATTATAATACCATTATACGATGCCGGTAGATTCACTTGACCAATGAGATAATTTTTATATCCATCACTACGCGCAACTCTATATACATATAGCTGCACTAGTAAATCACTAGACCAAAAACCAATAATATGATTATTTATCTCGCCATCTATAAAAAAACTACGCTTAAACAGTCGACCCTTCACCGGGAGCAATACATTTCCCAACCCTGAACTAAAATACATATTATTTTGTGTAGCAAACTTGCGCAGCGCAGTTATGGAATGATTTGAGCCGCTCGTCCGTCGATTAATGCCATCAAGCATCCATAGACTACCGCCATGCACAAAATTCCACTGTTCTACAAATGGTTCATTTGTAGAAGTAAGCACCCGTCCTGTTGCCTTCTCAACCAATAAATCATTCGCCTGAGCCGAAAATTCTATGCTCACCCGATCGCGTTTCGTACCGGGATTATCAACAACTTCCACGATGATAGCACTATGAACTACAACATCTTTCATCATATTCACCCGTCCCATTTGCTCCATCGCGCGCAGCATAAGACTAATATGGCGCGCATAGTTCGGCGTTGTGTACCGTTGAATGGACGGCAAATCCATCTTTTCCCAGTCATACTGGAATCGATTAAATGTCATGGTTGCCTGTTCAATAATCTGCTGCTCATTCCATAGTATATCGCCAACCGCAGCTTGACTAATAAGCTGTTGTATCCTCTGATGCTCACGCCTATCTTCCGCTTCAAAACGTTTTGATTGTATATCTTGGCAGATCAAACAAACTGGACATGCAACAACGCAAATTACATACCCAATAATTAAACTTGGATGCAACCTTATAGCGAAGGCTATTGGAACCAACGCTAGACCGACAATAGTGCCTATACTATACGCAGCAACCATAGAACGCGTCCACTTATATATCAAGAATATGCTAGGAACCGTTACAGCTATACCGACAGAGCCAGCAAGGATAACAAGGGCACCACCTCCGCCGCCCGATGACGAATCGCTACCGCCTGTACGAGCAAAAAATATCAGCTGATGCAAAAACACGAAAATATTCACTATTATATTCTAGCGTGTTAAAAGCTATCCGAAAAGATAAGAGCGCTATGCTTTCACTTCTCGTTATCTATCCCCTCCTACGCGCCCTTAATTATCGTTTCGCCATACAGATAGATAGCTCGACGCCCTCAATTTTTACAGTAGATAAATTTTTGTCTGTTTCGCCAAATGTAGCAAGAGTCTCTGTAGTAATTGCCGTCGCACATTCATCAATCGCCTGCTGCAACTCGATGTCCTCAGTCTCTAGCTGTAATGTGATGCGGTCGTCAACGCTCAAGCCAGCTTTCTTGCGCGCGCTTTGAACGTGGCGAATAATTTCGCGCGCCAGGCCTTCACGCTTGAGTTCAGGAGTAATTTCTGTGTCTATTGCAACACTGCCACCATATACTACATGTTTGACGTTCAATTCTTCCAGTAAAATCGGCGTAAAATCAAACGTCTTGCCTTTCTCGGGAACCGTGACGCACGCGAGCGGTTGACGCACTTTCAGTCCAGCCTTAGCGCGCAAGCTCAAACCTTCATTGATGTATTCACGCACACGCGCCATTTCATCAACGATCAACTCATTCACCGTGCCTGCCGACAACCAATCTTTCAAGTGAACCGACTCGTTGTCGCCCGTTAGATTATGATACAGCTCCTCTGCTAAGAATGGCGTAAACGGCGCAAGCAAATAGCTTAGCCGCACTAATACGTAGTGAAGTGTTTTATACGCATCATTCTTATCCGCGTCGTCTTCCGACTTCCAGAAGCGGCGGCGGCTGCGGCGCACATACCAATTGCTCGCATCATCTAAGAATGGCAGGATCGGACTAAGCGCGTCCGGAATATTATATCCATCCATATGCTTTTCAACCGCCGCAACCAGCTGGTGCAAGCGGCTGACAATCCAAATATCAAGCGGGTTTGTTAAATCGTTAAGCGGATCCTGCAATGTACCGTCAAATTCCCAACCGTCAACCTCAGCATACATTGTGAAGAAATCGTACATATTCCAAATCATACTAAGTTTGCGCGCCACGTCACCAACATCTTTATCATGTAGCGCAAAGTCCTCGCCATTAAGCAGCGGACTTGATAACAGCAAAAAACGTAGGCTGTCAGCGCTAAACTTATCCATCAGCTCATTCGGGTCAGTGAAGTTACCATAGCTTTTACTCATTTTACGACCGTCATTGCCCGCCACCACGCCAGTCGTCACGACGTGCTTAAACGGGCTTTCGCCGAACAAACCAACGCTAACGACGTGCATATAATAGAACCATGCCCGCACTTGGCCAATATACTCAACCACAAAATCGCCTGGGAAATTTTCCTCGAACTTCGCTTTGTTCTCAAACGGATAATGGAACTGTGCAAATGGCATGCTACCCGACTCAAACCATCCATCCAACACTTTATCAATGCGCGTATAGTGGATACGTTCGCCGTGATAGTCAGCCGGCGGTATATCGCCTTCCGGCGTCAAGTCAAACTCAATTGCATCAATCCACGGACGGTGGTAATCATCAAGTTCTACGCCACTTAATTCTTTCAACTCTGCATACGAGCCGACAACGATTTGCCGCTTATTGCCCTGTTCGTCGCGCAGCGTATTACCATCTGCGTCAACCGCCTCCCAAACCGGCATCGCTGTTGCCCAGAAACGATCGCGTGACAAGTTCCAATCTGGCGCTTGTTCAATATTTTTCTCAAACCGCCCATGCTTTAGATGTTCAGGAAACCATGTAATTTGCTCGGAATTTTTCGCAAGCATTAGCTCCTTCTGCCCCTGTACGTCATAGAACCAGCTCGGATGCGCCCGATACATCAAGCGCGTGCCACAGCGATGACAATGAGGATAACTGTGGCGAATATAGTCAATTTTCCAAACGACGCCGCGCTCTTTCAGCTCTTTAGCAATGCGCTTGTTACTTTCCCAGACATTCTCACCTTTCCAATCACCCTCGGTGAAAAAACCATTTTCGTCAATAACGTGCACAACAGGGATATTGTTAGCTTGAGCGAGATTAAAGTCCTCCTCACCGTATGCCGGCGCAATATGAACAATGCCCGTACCATCCTCAGCCGACACATATTCAGCTGCATAAATTTTGTGTGCATGCTCGCCGCGATGCACACCCAATAACGGCTTATACCTCAGGCCAACGAGCGACTCACCAGAATATTCAGCAACACACGTATACGGCAGTACCTCATGCTTTTCATTCGTCAATGCCTTATCAAGCAAGTCTTTCGCCAGCACAAACCGTTCGCCCTCAACTTCAACCTCAACATACGTCAAATGAGCATTTACTGCTAGTGCTGTATTTGCCGATAGCGTCCACGGCGTCGTTGTCCAAACCAACAGTGTTCGCCCGTCTTCCAGCTGAAAGCGTACATACACGCTCGGGTCGGTCACATCTTGGTATGCGCCTGCATCCATCGTCACCTCGGCTTTTGACAGCGGCGTCGCATCGCGCGTGCAGTACATGAGCACTCGCTCGCCCTCATAAATTTTGCCTTTATTATGCAGCTCTTTAAACGCCCACCAAACACTCTCCATGTATTCTTTGTCCATGGTTTTGTAGGCGTTATCCATATCTAC
Source organism: Candidatus Saccharimonadota bacterium (assembly GCA_905373345.1). Taxonomy (GTDB): domain Bacteria; phylum Patescibacteriota; class Saccharimonadia; order Saccharimonadales; family Saccharimonadaceae; genus Saccharimonas. Next base: position 2,843 of record CAJPSU010000005.1, on the reverse strand, counting down.
CCAGCGACCAATCCGATCAATCGTATCGTTCCACAAACTACTAGTCTGTACCATATTTTCACGCGCAGTCGTGATGTACTTTTCCAGACTAATCGTCGTACCGATATCGCGGCGATCTTTAATACCTAGCTTCTTCTCGGTAAACACTTCCGCCGGTAATCCATGACAATCCCAGCCCCACACACGCTCAACGCGCTTACCTTTCATAGTCTGATAGCGCGGCACAGCGTCTTTAACAATACTACTAAGCAACGTGCCATGGTGCGGCACACCGGTAATAAACGGCGGACCGTCATAAAACACATAATGATTATCCTCCGGACGCTGATCAACCGATTTTTCAAATGTTCTGTCAACCTTCCAACGCTTCACCCAATCTTTTTCATATTCTGCTGACCGCCGGCGTGTACCGTGTTTAAATTTCATTCGTATTCTCCTTTCTACAAACAAAAATCACCTCTCTTGACTTCGAGAATCCGCGAGAAGCATGCATGCGGACGGTACCATCTCGATTCCAAAAGAAGTGATTCTTTCAGCGCTTAATTACTCGTTTACGCCGAGTGAACGCCAGGTTCTACTGAGCTAAAGGCTGTTCTTCCTGGGGCACTCTCCCGTACGAGAGATCGCGGGCGATAACCGCTCAGATGCCTTGCCTTTAATTGTACGGGCTTTTTTAGCGAAAAGCAACGATATTATTTCAATTCAATGCCGCCAAAAAAGCATTCACCGCGAATATACAACGTCTTTTTCGCTTTCGTACCAGGACTAGTCTTATCATCAACACCGCCAAGAATAGCAGTCACCTCATTTTTTATAACTACGTCGTTCGGTACAATAATATCAACGCCGCCAAACAAAACAAACAGCTCAATAACCGCGCCGTCCTGAATATCAGACTGGCGCAGGTCAAGATCAACACCACCAAATACCGAAGAAATAGTCCCGCCAGTATATTCACCTTCTACTTTTTCACTTTGCCCCGACCATACCGCTACCATATGCTTGGCTTTCGTTTTTGATATTTTACCGTCTTTCACGAGCGAAAACAGCACTGCAGAACCGACAGCGATAAACAAAATTGGCCATACGATCTGCCAAAAGTTAACATCAACAATGTGAAGTGCACGGAGACCGATCGTTGCCCCTGCAGACAAGAATAACAAACCCCAAATCCACCGCGAACGCTTTACAAGAATTATGCACCCCACGAGAATCAGTAAGAACGACAGAAACCCGCCCCATAGCTCTCCCCAGTAGTCAAAAGAGATAACATGAAGGTTACGTAACAATAAAAGCGACCCTATCGCTACAGCCGCAAGACCAAGATATGCTCGTATAACTATATTATGCTTCATGCACTCAGTATAGCATACGCCACGTAAAAGAAAGTTTCCAGATTATACTAACTTATCGCCATATTTGAGCAAAATCAACGCGCATATCACGACCGCGATAGCAACAAAGACAACAACGTCGTAATTTTGCTGAACACATTTTTTAGACGGCGCCAGTTTTGTGGAAATCATCGGGTTGTCCGTCAGCACATTATAACGAATAAGCGCAAAGAGCACGAGCATCACTGCTGCATCTGTCGCCAAACACCACGGACACAGCGCACCAATCACAATGTAGCTCATGTAGAACATCCAGCCCGCAAACCCCAGACTCACCCATCCGCCAGCCTCAGCGGCGCGCATAAACCAACGTGGAAATCTCGTACGCGCCAATCCGGCAACAGCAATCGTGATAAATACTGGGTACGCCACCATGCCGACGAAACTGTTCGGAATGTCGCCGACAACATGCGCCGACCAATGTTTTGCTACCGAACTGCAGCTCATCGCAGCGTTCAAATCGCAGCCAAGCACTTTACTGCTATCCTTTGCGATCGTTAGCGCTTCGTGCGACAATACGATCGACGCTACAAGCCCAATTGCCGACCCAATAAGCAACACGCCAAACACGATAACCCGCTGGCGGTCTGTCAAAGCGCTAGTCTTGGACGGCATAATAACTCACCTCGCTAATCAACGGTAACGGCAAACCGCGCCACATAGCTTGCAGCTGGCTATCTGCGCTTAACGCAACAATCGTTGGATACTCAACAATATCATACGCCCGACAAAACGACTCGCCCTCGCGCGATTCCGGATCAAGCACCTCAAGTTCATGTCCTGTCTGGCGTGCCATATCATCAACAAAGGTCGCAACTTGGCGGCTATAATCAGTATCGTCTTTTGAAACAACAACGACACGCATCAGGATTGCTTGCTCCGCTTACGCTGTTCAAGAATTTTCACAAAATCATCAAGCGTCTCAAACTTTTGGAATACGCTCGCGAACCGAACGTACGCTACTTCGTTGCAGGCGGCGAGCTCGTCAAGCACAAGTTCGCCGATCTGACGCGACGGTATTTCGGTTTCACCTAAACCATACAGTCTATCCTCGACCCGATCAATAATCTCTTCGACTTCAACCTCCGACTTGAAAAACTTTCCAACCGAACGGCGAATTGCGTTTGCCAATTTTGTCCGTTCAAACAACTCGCGCGAACTATCTTTTTTAATTACCGCCAAATTTGGGCGTTCAACACGCTCGTACGTCGTAAACCGATGCTTGCCATCAAGCGTTTCGCGGCGGCGTCGAATTGTGATTCCGTCCGCCGACTCGCGCGACTCAAGGACGCGGCTATTGCCAATTTTTATCGTATGCATCGCGAAAAACTTCTCCTATTCATCGGATGATTTATGTTTCTTGCGGCGGCGCAAAAATGCTGGCGTGTCATCATCCTCGTCATCCATCGGTTGATTCCAAATATCAGTCGTTGACTCACCGGCAAACTG
>CAJPSU010000004.1 GCA_905373345.1 Candidatus Saccharimonadota bacterium | reverse complement strand
GTAAATTGGCTGAGCGATTGGCTGTCGGTTGTGCCGGTGACGCCGGCTGCGGCATCGGCTTCGTCGCTGAGCTGAATGCCGCCGTCGATTAACGCTAGCCCGTTTGGTCGAGCGGCTGTTTGCATTTGGTAGTTGTACGCTCCTATTCCAGCAAGGTGTCGCACCGCCTCGGCGTCTTTCATCGGTAAGCCTTCACCTTTAGTACCGCTTAGGCTAAAACCGGCGCGGATGTTGCGCTCAACATTCAAGCGTAAGTTTGTCATCGTCTGCCGCACCGCCACCGTGCTTATGAGCAATGTAAAGATGAGTGTCATCACTGCCAGGATAATGAGGCTGCGCGTGAGCCGGCGTGCCACCGCCGTCCACGCGCGTGTTAGTATAGCCATCGCCTACTCCACCTCCGTCAGCAGCTCTTTCGGCGTCGATTGGGTGACTGGCCGGCTCGCGAGCAGTACCGAAGCAATGATAATGATTAATCCGACACTCCACACTGCGACGAGGTCACTTGGTGCTACTTGCACAGAAACTTTTTCGAGCGTACGCGACGAGATGACCGAGTCGGCATTAGCACCAAGTGATGCGCCTTTGAGCTGTGCCTCGCCTGCCTGCTTGGCGTTATGTGCCGCTTGATTGACGATATGGTCGCCTACATGTTGTGCTACCAATCCGACTGTGAAGAACGAAGCGCCAAAAGCGATGACTGCAATCATGGTTACTTCTGCGATGTATTGCAGAACGATGTTTGATTTTGAGACGCCAGTCGCGAGTAATACGCCTGCTTCGCGCTTCCGTTCGTTCATCCAGAGGAATAGTACGAGGCTGATGATAACGATGCTGAAGAAACCGGTTGCGACCAACATGCCGTCAATGAGGCTGTATACGCCCTTGACTGCGCCCGTTACGCCTGCTAATTCTTGGCTATTTTTGGTTAACTGATACATGCGCCAGTTAACTGGCAATTTTTCCGCCTGTTTCAGTAGCTCATCAAGCTGTGTGCTGCCTTTGGTAAAAAACGTGGCGTCCTGGTAAATCTCTGTCTGTTCGGTATCTTTGCTGAGTGTGCGCGTGGTAGCGATGTCAGTGAAGAATAAGTTTTCGAACAGCTCGACTTGGTAGGTAGCTTGGCGCGGGTTGGTGCCGCTGAACATACCGACGATTTGTACGGTGGTTTCTTCTGTTGAGTTATGCCGGTTGTCGGTGTCGTGCGGGTTAGCTTTAAGCGTAAAGGTGTCGCCAAGCTTGCGTCCGTTTTTCTGCGCCCATTTTTCGTGTACGAGGATTTTGTGCGTATCGTTTGGCTTGATATGCCGCCCGGAGGTTAATTTAATTGAACCGGCGCGGAATTTATTTTCCAGCTCTGAAGTATTAACGCCTAATACATCAGCAGCGTTGCCGAATTGTGCCGCTTTGCTCGTATCGTAACCGCTCGTGCCGTCCGGTAGTGACACTAACTTGGTATCGGGAAAATCGCTTAAGACTTGCTGGCGTGCTACGTAATTTGTTACTCCTGGCAGGTGTTTGACTGCATTGATATCTTTGCTGGATACAGTGCCAGATCCGCGGTTCGTCCCGGGGTTTGTCCGCTGATTATTACCTAAGGTAGCGCCCGTCATGAGTGTTTTGTCTAACTCTTTAGCTGCATGGTCGGTTGAATGCTTGATAGCAAACCCGCTCAGCATGATGGTTGCCATCACGAGCAAAATTGCCAGTACGATGAGGCTTTTTAGTTTTTTCCTGGCGACGTACAGCCAGGCTCGGTGCATAAATGACATAAATCTCCTTTCGTTACTTTCACATCGGAGTGTAGCACGCTAATATGAAAGTAATGTGAAATGGAGATTATGGTTTGCTGGTGTGAGTGGTACGGTGGTTGGCTATGGTAGTCTGGCGTTCAGTACTTAAAGTCGATTATAAAGCGCATGCCATCTTTGACTGGTGTAAATTGATACGACCAGCCGCGTGCGTCAAGGAGTAACTTTACAGTGTAAAGACCAATGCCACTGCCAATTTTATTCGTTTTTCCCCTGCTTTGTCGTAAGCGGTAGAATGGTTCAAATACGCGGGTGCATTCGCGCGTACTGAGCGGCTTGCACTGATTTGTAACAGAGAGTACGTTATGATGAATGCGCACGCTAATCGTGCTGCCGCGATTACTGTAGCGCACGGCGTTTGAGATTACGTTTGACAAGACGCGCTGAAGCATGTCAGGATTAGCGCGGACTTTAAGCGGCGTAAGATCTGCTGCAAAGACCAGCTTCCGTGTTGACGCTAGCAATTGATAGTCGTTGATAACATGCTCTACGAGCTGGTCAACTCTCAACGTTTTTTGGCGCGCGACTGCTTGCTCGGCGGTTTGGCTAGCACGTAGCGTATCTTGTACCATAGCGGCCAGTCGGTCGACTGTTGCGAGCGATTCAGCTAATTGCTGCTCTCGCTCTGCCGCTGGTGTAACGCCGAGCTGTATATTTTCGAGCATAATTCGCAGGCTTGCAAGCGGCGTCTTGAGCTCGTGCGAAGCGGCGTGCAAAAAGGCTAATTTTTCTTTTTCGAGGCGCGTAATATGCGCGTTTTCACGTTCCAACGACTGAATAGTGCGGCGCAAATTATCATATAGCCGGTTGACATTGTTTCCCAGTATGGCGATTTCATCTTGACCCTTACCTGCGTAATGCGCGTCGGGCTGCAGCTGCTGCATTGCTGTGGTAACCTTTGCCATGCGGCGGATAGGGCGCGTGATAAACTGGCTGTAGCAGTAAGAGAAGATAAGCGCCACGAGCAGAGATGCTGTCATCGTATATGGCAAAATCCGCAGCGTCGCTGCTTTTGCTTGGTTAACAGACTCGACATCGGCGAGGAGCTTGACACTCACTATGCCCGCCGATCCGCGCACTGTCGTCGTTCTAATGATGATTGACGCTGGATCAATCTGTTCGCCGGCGATTGTCACGAGGCTTGCGTCAATTGGCTGTTCGGCGATGATATTAACTGCCTGAAAACCCTGGAACGTTTCGTCTCGTCCGTCAATCGTCAGCGTGATAGTAACGTTATGGCGCAGCGCAAAGCTACGGGCAGTTTGGCGCATATCATCGGCGGATTGTCCGCGTAGTTGGCGGCTTAAATCGGCTATCTGGGTTTCAGCTGTCTGCTGTTTTTGCTGCAAGTAGACTGCTGGCATTAGTAAATAAATCAACCCGTGTGCTATGACGATCATCGCTGCGAGCATACTGATTGACGCTAGGAATGTTTTAGGAAATAACGTTAGGCGCTTCATAGCGGTAGCCGACTCCCTTCACAGTGACGATGCAATCAAGATGTAATCGTTTGCGTAGATTTTTGACGTATACGTCAATGACGCGGTCAAATGGCAATTCCTCGTGTGTCCATAGCGCATCCAGTATTGCTTGCCGGCTCCAGACGCGTCCAGGGTGACTAATGAATAATTTCAGTAGCTGGATCTCTTTTGGTGTTAAGGCAGCGCCCTGCCCCGCATATTGGCTAGTGTAAGCTGCGAAATCTACCTCTGCTTTGCCATAATGCCAGCGTTTCGGTAGCGGCGGATGGCGGCGTAATAGCGCTTGCAGGCGTTTGTCTAAAACAGTGAGCGAAAACGGTTTTGTCACATAGTCGTCTGCTAATCGATTAAAACTGCTGATTTGGGTGGCTTCGTCGCCAAGTGCGGTTACGATGAGCACCGGGATATCGCTTACTTGTCGTAATTGTTCAAGCACTTCAAGTCCCGTCATGTCCGGCAGCATAATATCAAGTATGATAATGTCGGCTTGCTGGATTTGGGCGAGCGCTGATTGTCCGTCGTCTGCTCTTAGTACTCGGTAGCCGCGCGTACGCAGAAATCGCCCCGTGCCTTCGCGTAGTGCCGGTTCATCTTCGACCAGTAGAATCGTGGGGTGTGCTGTCTCCGGATCATCGTGGGTCATATTGGCAATTATAGCATGAGCTCGGAGGTGGTTTATCTGCTGCTCTATCGTTAACTAGTAGCACGGGATATTCCGCTCTTCTGATTGACAACCGTTATCTTTGGTCGGTATCATAAAACCATATGCGTAACAGATTGCCGAGCGTGTTCCGGTATAAGCTGCAGTATTTGCCGTACGATATAGTTGCGGCAATCGTAGTGACAGCGGTAACTGTGCCGAGTGCGCTAGCACTTGCTGCGATTGTTGGCGTGCCGCCGGTAATGGGTTTGTATGCAGCGATGATCGCGCCGATTGTGTTTGGATTGTTGGCGCATACGCGGCGGCTGGTGGTTGGTCCGAACTCGCCGACAGCGATTTTAGTGGCGTCCGGTGCGGCGTTGGTCGCGGCGGCGGGTACGGCTGAGTATGTGAACGCAGTGTTTGTACTTGGGCTGATCGCCGGCGCGATACTGATACTGCTTGGTGCGGCGCGGTTCGGGTTTTTGTCGGATTTGATTTCGCGCCCAGTGATGATTGGTTTTTTGGCGGGTGTGGGCGTGCAAATCGTTGTGACGCAATTAGCGGCGTTATTAGGCGTGAAAGTTGCGGGACACGGTGAAGTATGGCATTATATCGGTTCAATTATGTCGCAAACGTCGTCAATCAACGGCATGACGGTGACAGTATCAATCCTTGTCATTGGTACGATGATAGTGTTTCACCGCACGCGCGTGCCCGGCGAATTGGTTGGATTAGTTGTAGCAGCGTTATTTGCAATAATATTTCATGTACAGGACTTCGGCGTGGCGTTTGCGGGAGAATTACCGCGCGGACTGCCGCGATTTATGTTGCCGCATGTTGATTTTGATTTGGTAACGGTATTGCTGCCGACAGCGTTGTCGATCGTTGTGGTATCGCTAGTGCAGTCTACGACGATGATTCGTAATTTAGCGAGCGACCACGATGAGGACGTGGCGCTGAACCGTGATTTTGTGGCGCTTGGCGTATCGTCGATTGCGACGTCGCTGTTCCAAGGATTCTTGGCGAACGCGACGCCATCGCGTACGCAGGTGGCAAGCAATGCGGGTATGCGTTCGCAGATGACGACAATTCTGTCCGGTATCATGGTCGGCGGGCTACTGCTGTGGGGCGGATCGTTGTTTCGCTACGTGCCGCAAGCAGCGTTAGCGGCGATTGTGTGCGTTATTGGATTCCAGCTGATTCGATTTCGTGAACTGCATAATTTGTGGATGGTGCGCTATGAGGAATTTGTGGTTGCGATGATTGCGTTAGCATGCACAGTGCTGTTCGGTGTGCAGCTCGGCGTGTTGATTGCAGTAACGGTGTCGCTAATGGAGCGCTTGCGCCGGCAGTATCGTCCGCACGATACGATTTTGCTGCGCGACGGCGTATTGTCGGATTGGGCGAAAGAGCGTCTCGGTCGCGAGCATAAGATACCGCGCGACGTGTTGGTGTATGGATTCGACGAATCGCTGTTTTTTGAGAATGTGAATTATTTTGTAGCGCGGCTTAAGCGAGCGATTATGCGGGCGCGCCACGCGGTGCGCTACGTCGTGATTGATGCCGGTGCGATCGACGACATTGACTATACGGCAATTGAAGAGTTGAAACGGTTGTACCGCGAGCTGAGCGAAGATGGAATTGCTATTGCTTTTGCGCATATGTCGCCGAGTCTGCGCGCGCAGTTTGATATTTACGGCATGACAGATATCATCGGCGAGCGGAATTTATACGCAACGCTAACGAAAGCGCTGGCTCATCCGGCGAGCCCGCCGGCGCGCGATATGATTTTAGATCTGAACCTTGACCCAGCGCAGTATGTTGTGGTCGGCGGCGCGGTGCTTGATATGTTGCATTTGCGCGATACGCATGATGTTGATATTGTCGTATCAAACGAGATTTACGAACAATTCCGCGCGCAAAAAACCTGGCACGAAGCCACTTGGACAAGCGGTAAGCGTGTGCTCGTGCGCGGGCAGTATGCGCTTATGAAAACGTGGATGGGCTGGCCACTGCGGCAATTACAGCGCGACGCCGAGCGTATTGAGCAAATTCCTTGCGTATCCACCGAGCGGCTTATTGACGCCAAGCGGCGCATCGGGCGGCGCAAAGATATCTCGGATATAACGCTATTGCGCTCGCGGCGGTCAAAGCGGCGTTTGCAATAGATAACTACCCCGTGCCTACAAACGCAACGCCACCTGCGAGTGCCTGTACGGCAAGAATAATAAGAGCCTTACCCCTTTTACCATATTCACTGCTATCATTTCTCTAAAGAGCGACCTCTCCGCGCGGGATTGCGCGAAAAGCTAATATATTCACGCTTGTCGCCTAAAGCTAATTAGACTAGAAGCCAGTCTCTGATCATGCCACTCCTCTTCCCTAATACTCAATTTAACTCTGGCCGCTTGCCGAGGAATGTGCGCCCGAACCATTTGTGCAGCTCTAATACGATAATCGGCAGGACGAATGCGACCGTTGCTACGGCGGCGAAGTCGGTAGCAGTAATCGGTGCAACGTGCAGGTAGGGAGCAAATGGGCTTGCGATTGCGATGAGCTGTAATCCGACCGCAACAAACAACCCGACGAGGAACGGCGTATTGCGCTTTTTAATGCGTCGGAAGAGCGACTCGTAATCGCTACGAGCCTCAAACGCGCCTGCCCACTGCACTGTTGCAAGCGCGCAAAATGCGACTGTGCGCGCATAGCCAGCGCCATGCCAATGATCAAACAGAGCGTATAGTGCCAGTACAAGCACTGCCATCAGGAGTGCCATGATGATAATCCGCGAAATCATAAATGTACTGAGTAGCGGCGCATTGGCGGGTTTAGGCGGTTGCTTCATGTTGCGCGCTTCTCCTGGCTCCATACCGATCGGAATAACCATTGCGCTATCAGTGACTAGATTAATCCATAAAATCTGTACCGGCGTGAGCGGTAGCGGCAATCCGACAATAAGCGATCCGAGCGACACGAGCACCTCGCCTAGATTCGTCGACAATAAGTACGTCACCATGCGTTTGATGTTAGCGTATACGGTGCGCCCTTCATGGATCGCCGATACGATCGACTGGAAGTTATTGTCGAGCAGAATGATGTCGCCGGCGTCTTTGGCAATTTGTGCGCCCGAGCCCATTGCGACGCCGACATGTGCGTTCGTGAGCGCGGGGATGTCGTTGACGCCGTCGCCTGTCATAGCGGTGATGTCGCGCTGCTTGAGGATTTCTAAGATGCGGTGTTTATATTCCGGCAGGACGCGCGCGCAGACACGGATGGTTTTTAGACGTTCAGCAAGGTCGTCGTCTGACATCATACTCATTTGGCGGCTGTCAAACACCTCGCTTCGATGATGTACGAGCCCTAGTTCCCTGCCAATATGATATGCTGTTTCGAAATGGTCGCCGGTAATCATGCGCACGGTAATGCCGGCGGTCTGCGCGGTGGCAATAGCACTTTTTGCTTCCGCACGGAGCGTGTCGGCGATAGCGACGAATCCGTCAAACGTGATACGCTGGCGCGGCGATATTTCCTCAAGTGATTCCAGCGGCTTCTTAAGTGCTGCGTGCCCGAGTGCAATCACACGAAACCCAAGCCCCGTTAGATGGTGTAACTCAATAGTGGCACGTTCGCGCTCGCCCTCTGCTAAATCGCAGCGCTCAACCATTTGCTCGGGTGCGCCTTTGAGCGCCAGAACGTATTGCGTACCGTTATGATACAGTGCACCGCTTAGCGCTAAAGCGTGTTCAAATTGGTACGCCTTTACTGGTTTACGAACGTTTGCCGGCGGATTTTTTGCGATAAACGAGCGAAATGCTGTATCAAGCGGATCGGCGACGCTGTGCCGCGTGTGCGGTACGATTGCATCCGCCAAAGTCTGTAATGTGTATTTACGCTGGTTGCGCGGATGCCATAATTCTTGTACTGACAGTTTATTGTGCGTAAGCGTACCAGTTTTATCGGTAGCAATAGTTGTAATTGCGCCAATTGATTCAATTGATCCCATCGTGCGCACTAATGCTTTGCGCCGCGCCATTCGCTGCATAGCGAGCACTAAGATAATTGAAATTGCGATCGGCAAGTTCTCGGGCACGGCGCTCACGCTCAGTGCGATCACAAACCGCAGTGCTTCGTCCCACGCGATCCCGCGCCACAGTGCTAGCCCTATTGTGACGAGCGCAACGAGACTAATGACGATAACGATCTGTGTGATAAGCGTGTCGATTTTCTTTTCGACTGGATTAACTTCTTCGCTCGTCGCCGATAAGTCGCTCAGCCGCCCAAACTCAGTGGTGTTGCCCGTCGCTACAACGACAGCGCGCGCTTCGCCGCCGATAACGAACGAACCTTGGAAAACCATGTTTGACTGTTCGTAAATTTGCCGGTCGGCGCCGAGCGTTTCGACCTGCTTCGAAATTGGCAGCGATTCGCCTGTTAGTTGGGATTCGTCGACACGAAACGACCGCGCTTCAATAATGCGCGCGTCGGCAGGGATTTTGTCGCCTTCGTCTAGCACGATGACGTCGCCCGGCACGATATTAACAGCGTCGACCGTAACGCTCTTGCCTTTGCGCAGTACCTCGACTTTTACCGTGGACCGCTTTTGCAGCGAGCGCAAGATCCGCTCGGTTGAAAAGCGCTGTACGTAATAAATCAGCGCATTCAGCAAAATGATCGCGCCGATAATTGCTGCGTCAAAATACGACTGGTGCCATAGGCTAATACCAATCGCTACAACAAGCACCGCCATAAAAACCGACAAAAATGGTTCAAGCAGCTTGCGCCAGAGCGGCTCGGTGCGTAATTTAATTGAATTTGGACCGTATTGCCGTAGCCGCTGTTTTGATTCGATTGCCGATAATCCGCCACTTGTTGTTTGGAGATCGTCAAGCGTTTGTTTCACTGATTTTGTGTAAAAAGCCATAAGCATAGTATACTAGATCGGGTGCGCAATCTGAATGATTGCGCTATACTAATAAGTATGAAGGTAAAAATTGAAATTGACACGAAAACGTTTATTCGCTTTTGGTTTTGGTCTAGCGGGGCTAACAATTTATTTAGCGCAGACGGCACTGGTTATTTTGGGCACGGCACTGTTTTTGGCGCTTGCGCTCAATCGTCCGGTGGCGCGGCTGGCGAAGCTCATCCCCGGCAAAAGCCGGCTGGGCGGCACGGCGCTTGCATTTACATTACTCATCGTGTTTCTATTTTGTGTCGTGTGGTTTGTGGTGCCGCCAATCGTGCAGCAGACGGCGAAGTTTGCCGAGTCGGTGCCTGGGATTATCGATCAGGCGAGCACGCAGTGGCACGGTGTCAATCGGTTTATTGACGAGCATAGCATGCGCGAGCAAGTAAACTCAGTTTTGGAGTCAATCAGAACGCAAGCATCCCACTGGGCGACTGATCTGAGCGGCAGTATTATCGGCAGCGTCGGCTCGCTGGCGTCGTTCGTGACATCGCTGTTTTTGGTCATTGTCTTGTCGTTTTTGATGCTGCTTGAGGGGCCGGAGTGGATGCGGCGCGTTTGGGGCTTGTATGATAACCAAGCGCGCATGGAACACCACAAACGGCTCGTTGGGCGCATTTATAATGTTATTACCGGCTATGTTGCTGGGCAGTTGACAGTTTCCGGTATTGGTTCATTAGTAGCAGGTGCATTTGTATTCGGTATTAGTCTATTTGTGCCGGCGATTGACGCAAATTTGGTTATGCCGGCGATTTTAATCGTGTTCGTACTGTCGCTGATTCCGATGTTCGGGGCGACGATTGCCGGCGTGCTCGTCACATTGCTTCTGGCGTTTAACAATGTGCCGGCGGGTATCGCCTACGCGGTATTTTTCGTTGTGTACCAGCAGATTGAGAATAACTTCATCTCGCCGGCGATTCAATCGAAGAAAGTCGAGCTATCAGCTCTGATGGTTCTGACAGCGGTGACGGTTGGTTTGTATGTTGCGGGTGTCGCTGGTGGTTTCATTGCCATTCCGATAGCCGGTACGATCAAAGTGTTTCTTGACGATTATCTTGAGCGCGCCAAAGCTAAGCGCGAAGAAAGCAAACACGACAAGCCAGTGCTCGGCAAGCTGGCGAGCAAGCTTAAAAAATCGGCGCCAGCGGAATAATATTGTTTTATGCGTATGTCCAAATTGTGTCGTGCGCTGTGTCTCGCACGATAATTCCTAGTGCTTTGAGCTGGTCGCGCAACTCATCAGAGCGCGCCCAGTTTTTATCGTCGCGGGCGCGCCGTCGTTCTATCAGTAGCTGCTTAGCATTGTCGCTGATATCCGGCGTTGAATCAAGCAACTGGAGCCCGAGCACGTCGTCAATTGTTTGTAATAATTCCACTAGCCCTGCGCGGTAAATTGCGTCAAGTGGTCGTTGGCTGATGCTCGAAAACGACTCGTCGATAATACTAAGCGCTTCTGGCGTGTTCAGATTATTGTTGAGCGCTTCGCGCATTGCACCGATCGCAGCCTGCGGCGATAAATACTGCGGCGCGTCATTGCGCTCTGTGTCGTCGTTTAGGCGGTCGTGAATTTGATGGCGCAGGCAGGCGACATCGCGCCAATTCTTCAAACGGTTGCGCGCAGCCGCTAGAATATCAAATGAGAAATTTCCTTCGCTTTGGTAATGGCTTTGCAGAATAAACATGCGTAAATCCATTGCCGTGAAGCCGCGTTCTTTTAGGTGAGCCATTGTATAGCCGTTGCCGAGCGACTTACTGATTTTGCCGCCGTCAATTTTCAGGTGATTGCAGTGCAGCCAATACCGTGCAAATTGTACGCCGCTCGCTGCTTCGCTCTGGGCGATCTCGTTGGTGTGGTGTACGGGAATATGGTCAATACCGCCGGTGTGGATGTCAATTGTTTGCCCGAGCAGCTCCATTGCCATGGTGCTGCACTCTAGGTGCCAACCCGGGAAGCCCATAATTACGCCTGCCGCTCCACTCGCCGCCCCGGGCGTTTCGCACCCGTGTGGATCAAGCAAATCTTCCGGCGTTTCCCACTCCATATCGCGGCGCTTGCCTGGCTCGGTAAATTTCCACAGTGCAAAATCCCACGGCTGGCGTTTTTCGCTGTTAGCCTCAACGCGCGCGCCGGCTTTTTGCGCTGCTAAATCTAATTGTGCAAAATCTGCGTAGCGCGGAAACTTGCTCGTATCAAAATAAATCCCGTCGCTGGTTTGATACGTATAGCCTTTCTCTTTTAGCGTACGTACGAGTGCCAATTGTTGTGGGATGAAATCTGTTGCGCGCACCATATGTTCCGGTGGAACTAGTCCGAATTCGTGCATACCACGCACGAATGCATCAGTGTAATGCTCGGCAATTTCCCAAGCGGTTTTGCCGTCGCGTCGCGCCCCCTTCTCTAGTTTGTCTTCACCGTCATCGGCGTCGCTTACTAAATGCCCGACGTCGGTGATATTCATCACGCGCTCAACCTCGTATCCGTTAAATTTCAGCACGCGCACCAGCGTATCCCAATAAACGTAGGCTGCCCAGTTGCCGACGTGAAGATAGTCGTATACCGTTGGTCCGCAGGTGTAGAGCGTTACTCGGTCGGGCGACATTGGCGTAAATTCGTCAAGGCTGCGCGTGAGGGTATTATATAGCTTCATTTCTTTCATTGTACCATGACGCGCTATTTGCCTGCGGTTTTTTAATCAATCTTTCTATAGAGTAGTTGAATGAGTACGCAGGATCTGGCGCACTTCATTGGTTGACGCCATATGCATCAGCTGATCACGCAGTTCTTTTGCGCCGTCGAAGCCTTTGATATAGATTTTGAAGAAGCGTTTGAGGGTTTCGAATGGACGTCCGGTTTGCGGCTGGTAGCGATCAAAGAGGTCAAGATGGTAATTGAGGAGATCAAATAATTCTGCGCACCAAATTACTGCGCTATCGTTATTGGTCGAAATAGTTTCGTTTTGCTCCAGATTGTTCTGAGAATGCAAACACCCGGCGTCGTTTGCAGCGAAGCAAAACGGGTTCGCAAACACGCCCCGTCCAATCATAATGCCGTTGACGCCGGGGTGCTCAGATACGAGCGCTAGTCCATGCTCTCGGTCGCGTATGTCGCCATTAATTGTTAGTAATGTATGCGGCGCTACCGCGTTACGCAGCGCGACAATATCGTCAATCAGTTCATAATGCGCTGGCACCTTACTCATTTCTTTTTTCGTCCGCAGGTGAATAGTTAGATTAACGATGTTCTGCTCTAATAATATTTGCAACCACTCGCGCCATTCATTGACGTGCGTGTAGCCGAGCCGCGTCTTGACGCTGACGGGTAGTCCGGCGGTTTTAGCCGCATGAATAGCGGCAACTGCGACGTCTGGGCGGCGAATCAGCGCCGCTCCACCGGATTTGATAGCACTTTTTGCCGGGCAACCCATGTTAATATCGATACCGTCGAAGCCAAGCCGCGCGCAATGCGCCGCGAATTGCTCCATGTCGCCCGGCTCACCACCCCAGATTTGCGCTACTAGCGGGTGCTCGTCGCCAGTTTTAAGTAGCCGTCCGGCGATTGCTTTATCACCGGCATGTACCCAACCTGTCGCATTAGCAAATTCGGTGAAAAATACGTCCGGTGCGCCTGCCCGCTGCACGACATGGCGGAATATGATGTCTGTCACCGCTTCCATCGGCGCAAGCGCGAAAAATGGTTGCGGCAGATTACTCCAAAATGATTTCATCTTTGTCATTGTACCACGGAAATAAATAAGCCCCTATCTCGTTTTTGAGATAGGGGGAGGCTCAAAACGGCAGTGATGCCGGAGCTATGAGGAAGGGCGGAGTGAAAGAAGGGAAGATCTTCCACTCCGGGTGGGAGCATATGCTCGGGGAGCGTAGCGTCGTTGCTATACTCCCGCTAACCACCGTCGTCCGTCACCCCGATAAGACGAACGACCCCAGTGGGCGCGGCGGGAATCGAACCTGCCACAGCTTGCGCGTAAGGACATACCTCCCCGCGCAAGCTGGTTGCCATACGCGCCCGTACCAGAGCGTTTCGAGTGTCCCCATTGGAGGGCACCCGAAACGCTCAGTTGGAGCATTTGTATCGTACCATGCTCTGCAGGGTTGGTCAAGTTTATTGCTATAATTTGGGTTGATTAGGATATTTTTAATGATTGCTGCGCGCTGGGCCGGGGCGTGCCAGGCTCGTTTCGCGCAGGTGGATCAGTGTGATCTGCGCGGCGGCTAGTTCTGTGCGCTTGTCTTGGTTCCCGCGATCAAATCTTTCTCAAATTGCAGCATACCCTTATAATCCGCGGAGTAATCGCTCGCGTCTGGCAGCTCGAGCGTGGTGATACAGCGCCAGACCGCAGCGATGAGCATAGCGAATTGTGCAAGCTCCTCAGTGCTGAATGTTTGGTCGAGGCTGTGAATATTGCCATGCGAATCCGGCTCAACGAATTGCAGGATCGCGCCGTCAAACTCGTAGCTGGCGTAATCGCGCGAGTGCTGGCAGAGCAATTGGTAGAACATAAGCTGTTGGCGATATTTGTGCAGCTTGATTTTTTCGTAATCGCCCCGCCCTGTCCAGCTTGTGCTTGGCTTGCCAGTTTTGTAGTCCGTTACAAAAATATGATTGTCGTTGATATCAACGAGGTCAAGCGAGCCGGTCAAGCGGGCATCGCCTAGCGTAACACCTTGCGACGCGAAGCTAAGCTCAGCTTTTTGCGCAGGCGTGAAGCTGTCGTATTCGGCGTGCAAGAATTTACTAAGCGCATCGGTACCGCGCTTAGCGTAGTGGTTGAATTCGTCTATACTGAGGCGCTGGTCGTGCAGTTCGCGGACAAAATCACCGATGACGTCTTCGGCTGGGCGACGTTCGCCGGTGGCGCTCAAGTGGGTGTGGGCGCGCTGCAATGCGGCGTGAATAGCAGTGCCGAAACTGGCGCCCGCGCTTTTCGCTTGTGGAAAGCGCAGCAAATTATTCATCAGGAATCCTTGCGGCCCGCCGTGCGAAATATCAATGAAATTATTGAGATGTGTAGCGGAAAGCTTGTACTGTTCCAACATTGGCGCGAGCAATGCTTTCATGCTAGCGGTCGGCTTACGGATAATGCGGTCATGCCACGCGGTTTGCGCTTGCGCGGTTAACTGCGCGACTGTTTCTGGCGTGCGGTGTACGATTGGCTGCAAATTCACGCCAGTCAGGAAGCTAGCGACGAGCGTATCCTTGCCATTTAGATCGGCGCGCGCGTACGTTAAAAACAGTTGGCGTTTCGCGCGCGTCATAGCGACGAAATAGAGGCGCAGGCGCTCATCGTAGGTGTCGGCGCTCGGCGCAATGGTGATATTTTCCGGGTAGCTGATGTTGCGGCTGCGCCCGCGGACGCGTTCGCCCCATTGCGCGTCGATGGAATTAATGACGTAAACAGTGTCGAACTCAAGCCCTTTAGACTTGTGGGCGGTCATCAGGTTGATGGCGTCGTCGATTGTATCGCTGCGGCGGCGGACGCTGGTAATCGGCGTATCAAGCTGGCGGTAGTCGTCAATGAAGTCGACGAAATCGGCGATGGTGAGATGGTCGCCGCGATAGTCGCGCAGTTTGCTGCGGATTGTGCGCAGGGCTTCAAGCGCTTCAAGGTACGCTTCGGGATTTTTTGCGAGTACGTCTGCGCTGAAATAATGCTCGTAGAGCGGTGATGTAAATTGCCGCTTCTTATTGTTTGGCACGCCGATGAGCTCGTCAATAAACTCTTCAACCGATTCGTGCGCGACTGCCCTTGCCCGCTCCAGCAACCATGCTGCAAATGGTGCGAGCGCGGGCGTTGCAAGCATGGTATTAATCCATGATGTGTGGTTGCGGTAGGCGTTGACGCTTAGTTTCCAGATCGTTTCAGGCGAGAAATCGTACATTGGATGCGACACAAGTTCGGGCAGTAGGCTGTCGGCTTCGTTGTGCTGTCCGTCGGCAATAGCGACAACAGCGCGTGCAAGCAGCTCGATTGCCATGATACGCTCGTCATCTAGCACGTTATCTCGCCGTTCGTAATTGACCGCAATGCCTCGCTCATGGAGATATGGCAGTAGCTCGACCAAATCGCGGTGTCGTCGGCTAATTACAGCGATGTCGCTTGGGCGAGTGTCACGCGCAATCTGTTCGGCGATATGTTTTGCGATCCAGGCACGTTCGTCTGCGGGCGTAGTATGTTCGTGCAATTCAACCATCTTACTTTCTGCCACATGCGATGTTAATTGTTTATTAATCTCCATCGTTGTTTCTAAGCGTCCGCTTGCCTGCGTAATGACGGCGCGTGCGTCGTCAAGGATCGTTTGCGCTGAGCGGTAGTTTTCAGTGAGTACGACATGGCGGTAATTTGGATAGCGTTCGCGGAATCGGTGAATATTGCCAACGTCCGCACCTTGAAAGCTGTAAATTGCCTGGTCGTCATCGCCAACCGCCATAATATTTGGCGCGTCGCCTGCCGGATTGTCGGTGAGGTTAAACAGAATACGTAGCTGCGCTAAATTCGTGTCCTGAAATTCATCAACGAGGATATAATGATAGCGTTCTTGTAGATTGAATTTGAGTTCAGGCGATCGCTCAATTGCTTGCACGACACTTAGGATCATGTCATCGTAATCGTATAACGCCGCTTTTTGCATCAGTTCGCGGTAGCGGTTATATACTGGCGCCATAGCACGCAGCTTAGCATGGCGCTTACGATCCTTAAACACAAACGCGCCGGTTGAATCTTTCTCCATCCAGGCGTTGCGCCAGGCGGTGATTGGCGTGGTTTTGCCGGATTCAACCGCGGCATCGAAGGCATGCGCTAAGCTAAGTGCCAAATTGTTTGCAAGCGGCGTAATTGCAGGCGGTAATTTCGGCAGCGGCAGCTCGGCGACCACCTTTGCGATGGGCGCGATGAGCGTGATTGTTGTTTTGCTGATTTTGTTTGCGAAAATTGATGCTACATTTGCTTCAACTGCGTCAAGCGTCTCATCGTTGCTTGCAATAATCTGCAGCAATTCATTGTCTGTCAGGCCTGCCTGCTTTAGTTCGCTAATCACTTGCATAGCGTCGCGCAGGTGCGTGTATTCGCCATTCATTTTGCTTGCGAGCGGATTATCATAGTGCAGATCGTCGAAAATTTGCGTCATGAATGCGTGCATTGTTAAATCGTCAGCCGGTTTGAATGCCGCGCCATGGTAAAAATATTCGCTGTTGTGGTTGATCGTTTCTGTGCCAAAACTGTGAAATGTTTGAATTGCTACTTTGTAGGCATCAGGCCCGATAATACGCGCCAGGCGCGCTCGCATTGCTGTTGCGCCACTGTCGGTAAACGTGAGGCATAAAATGTTTTCTGGCAGCGTGTCGGTTTTATGCAGAATATTTGCGACGCGCATACTCAGTAACTCAGTTTTGCCCGTACCTGGTCCCGCCACTACGAGCAGCGGTCCGTCAATTGTATCGACCGCCTCGCGCTGGGCGGCGTTAAGTTTGTTGTAGCGCGTGTGAAAAGTTGCCATTGCATTTATTGTACCGCATATCAAGTATCGCAGGCTACTTGCTGGTGAGAGTTTTGCGGGTCTCGTACTTCTCGCTCTTGAAGCGCGTGTACGCTCTGAGTTTACGCCTCGGCGATTATGCTATAATTATCCTATGGAATCCGACCAGTTGGTTGATAGTTTGGTGCTGGAGCGGGCGGCAAACGAGTTGTTTGGTATGCCGATTGAAGTCGACGCGATTGTCGCGCAGCGCCTTGACTGCGGGCAGAATGCGCAGGCGACGTTTTTTCTATCGAAAAAACGCCAATTGTATTGCTATATTGAAGGTCCGGCGCATTTAACGCTCGGCGATATCAAAAAAATGGCGACGCGCATGGGCGTACGCGTGGAAATGTTCGTGCCGCCGCGAGGCCGTCCGATGTATTTTGACGATGTTGCACGGCGTAAATTCGTCGCTATTTACCCGGGCCGGCGCGATATTCAGCCGGATGACTTGCGATATTACCGTACGCTTGCGCCGTATTGCCCAGCGCTCCTCATTATCAACGAGGTGAAAGACGATATGATTTATTGTGCCGATCACGATGCGCGTACCGGTTGGCGTCCGGCGGTGAAGTTAGCATATCGGAGGATCCTGACAAGCTGATGCGCGATTACGCGGAAATCATAAAGCGGAATGTGCTTTCGCCCGTCGTACTGGCGGTTTTTGTATTGGCGGGCGCGCTGCTCTACGTGCGCGAGTATCGCGATGCATGGTTTATGTCGGTGGTTATTTCTATTAACACGGTAATCGGTGTTGTGCAGGAAATCCGCGCCAAACGCGTACTGAAAAAGTTGGAGTTGATGAATGCGCCAGTCGCGCGCGTGGAGCGTAAGGGCAAAATCGTTGAGATTTCGTATGATAAATTGCGGCTCGGCGACATACTACACATTCGTGCGGGCGATGAATTGCCGGCAGACGGCGACGTAACTCGGTCGCATGGGCTAGAACTAGATGAGAGCATGCTGACCGGTGAATCGGCAGCCGTTGAGAAATCAGCGCATGACCGCGTATACGCCGCAACTGTTGTAACGGCGGGCGACGGTGTCGTTACTGTGCGGGCGCTTGGGGCGGATACGCGTGCTGGTGCGATCAGCGCGGTGCTGAAGCGCTACACGCCGGCGCTTACGCCATTGCAGCGCGCAATTCAGACAGCGATTACTTTTTTGACATACGGCGCAATTGTGTTATCGCTGTTAATTTTTGTGAGTTATTATTTTTCTGGATTTGATTCGATACAGATTTTAAAAACAATTACCGTTGCGTCGGTGACAGTGATACCTGAGGGGCTATTGCTCGCGAGTTCCCTGCTGCTAGCGTTTGGGTCGCTGCATTTGGCGCAGGCAAAGGTATTGCCGCAAAAACTATCGGCAATTGAGGCGATGGCGCTTCTCGGCGTGCTCTGTGTAGATAAAACTGGCACGCTAACGAGCGATGAAGTAACGCTAGAATCGTGCGAATCGTTTAACGCGCGTACCGATGTCGCTCGCTTGGCGGCGCTCGTGGCACGCGAAACAGGCGGCGGTAATATTACGGCGGCAGCAATCTTAGCGGCGGCCAATCCGCCGGCTGATGCGAATATTACCGGCGTACTCGCCTTTTCGTCGGCGCGCAAATTAGCGGGCGTCCGCGCGGTAATAAGCGGCAAGACGCGTACGCTCGTTATGGGGGCGCCGGAATTTGTCGCGAAACTTGCGCCATTGAGCGATACGCAGTCTAAACAAATTGACTCGTGGGTGTCGCGCGGTATGCGCGTGCTGTTGCTCGCTGGATTTTCCGACGCAAAAACGCCGCTTAAAAACCTTGCATGCGGCTCGGGCAAACCGCTTGGAATCGTTATACTGCGCAATAGCCTACGCGATGGCGTACAGGATACAGTGCGTTTCTTGCAAGGGCATGGCGTGTCGATTCGCGTGATTAGTGGCGATAATCCGCGCACGGTGCAGTATATTGCGCGGGCGGCGGGTATTCATAACCCCGAAAAGTCAATTACGGGCGCCGAGCTGGCAAAATTAAGTGACGAAGCCTTTATGCGTGCTGCCGACGAGCATACGATCTTTGCGCGCGTCTTACCGGAGCAGAAAGAGCGCTTGATTGCTCATTTTCGCAACCAGGGTAAATTCACTGGTATGGTTGGCGACGGCGTAAATGATGCGCTTGCGCTTAAGCGAGCCGATCTTGGTGTTGCTATGCGTGCCGGTGCGCCCGCTAGCCGCCGCGTCGCCGACTTGATTTTATTGAACAACTCGTTTACGTCGCTGCCGGCTGGTATGCAGCTCGGCAATCGGATCATTCAGGCGATTGAAATCATTGCGATTCTCTTTTTCCATAAGATTATCTACGGTGTTGTGCTGCTATTTTCGACGATTGTGCTTGGCGTTGTCTATCCATATGCACCGCGCCATGTGACGTTTTTGAATATTTTCCTCGTGACGATGCCGACAATTATGTGGACGCTGTTTCCGCCTTCGCCCGCACATCGTGTGGATCCGCGTGGCTTTTGGCGCGATACACTACGGGCGGTTGCGCCAATCGCTATCCTCACAGGCTTAACAATTGCAGCTGTATACTGGATTATGCTAAAAACGCCTGGCGTCCAGCCGTCGCAGGCCGCCACGATGACGGTACTCATCGCGACGTTTTTTGGCGTGTATCTCGTGTTTTTGGCGGGAATTATGCTTGGTGTTACGCTTGATAATCGCGCGAAATTGGCGCGTGCGCTGTACTTGGCGGCAGTCGCAGTGGTGGCGATTGCTGGTTTTGCGATTGTTCCACTGCGCCGCTTCTTTGACTTCACCGCGCCAAACGTGGCGCTACTGTGGCCTGGCGCAGCGATCGTAGCGGCTGTGGCGGTTGTGCAGTATATTATTGCTGAGCGCGCTGGCTTGAGGATTGAGCGCGGTATGGACGGGGCATCGCGCACGTCGGATATTGCGCCTAACTCCCCAAAAAAGAAATAACCCCGCACGAGTAACCCGTGCGGGGACGCCTGGATTTCAGGCGGTTTCGCTGGTTTGTTTTATTTTGCACCCACCAGCTGGATGCGAAGACATCAAACTCGCTCTTCTCGCGAGGTGTCGTCTCCCACTATCTCAGAAACTGCCATTGGCAGCAACGAGAGGGCAACGAAGTCACCAGAGAATGTGACAATCCCTACAATGAAGCTTGGGAATGTCTCTGAGACAAACATCCACTGAATTGCTCCAGCAACTGACAGCCCAAGGCAGGCGACAGTTATGGTCACTGCCTTATTATGGATAATTTCTTGCACTACATACGGCGCAAGAAATGGCAGCATAAACGAGAAGACGTAAAGTCCGAACAGAAAAGCCATTTGAGCTCTTCCTTTCTTGTTGTATGAGATGCCAGCCTTTGGCACCTCAAGTCTTCAAGTATCCGACTTGAAGACGAAGTGCCTAATGATAGCTGGTGCTATCAAAAAGGCTAATATATATATCATATAAAGACGACAAAGTCAATACTTTTTACAAAAATTATGTCATAATATCAAAAAATCAGCTTCCGGAAGCCGAGTTCCCTAGCCTCGCGGCGAAATGTGCGCTACAGTGGGCAGTGAAATGACGAAAATAGAGAAAGTAATGGCGCGCGAAGCAGGGTTTCACCCGGCGCAGACCAAGATTTTGCGGGAGCTGCTATTTATGCCGACAGCACGCTTCGCAGAGCTGCAAAAAGCCAGCGGGCTAGAAAGTGATCATGCGAAATTTCATATCAAACGGTTGGTTGAACTGGGTTATGTCGACAAAATCGGCAGCGTGTACCAGCTCAGTATTGCGGGCAAGGAGCACGCTAATAAGCTCGACACAGATGCTGGCGTGATTGAACGGCAGCCGAAAGTCGCTGTGCTGCTCGTCGTTGAACGGTATAATTCCAAAACGCATATGATGGAATATTTACTGCAGAAACGGCTGAAACACCCCTACTTCGGCTTTTGGGTGTATTTGAATATCGCGGCATATACCACGAGCGTGCACGCCATCAAGCGACAGGCGAAATCATTGAGGACAAATTGTTCCAACTGATGTTTTGCGATCGGTTTAGCGGCGAACTGCAAGTGGAATTTGACGGCGGGCGTAATACATGGCGTACGCTTGAAGATATGATGTTAGAACCGAAAAAGTATAAAGGTTTTGAAGCCGAAATAGCGGCGTGCTTAAACAGCATACCGCTTACCGAGCGGATGCATGACTACGGCGACAGTGAGTTCTGACGTTCTAACATACAAAAGCCCGCAAAGGAAATACCCCGCACTGGCTTGTGCGGGGTGGTGCGACAAATAATCTCAGAGATTATTTAATAGCACGTTTATAGATAAAAGTCAATACTTCTTGTGCTTTTTATTGCTCTTAAATTACCAAATAAAGGTTTATTTCCTAGAAAAGGATAACATTTAAGGGGATAAGTTTATATAAATTCAATGCTCACCGGGCAGTGATCGCTGCCCATTTGTTCGGCGTGAATTGTTGGGTTTTGTACGTGCGGTGCGATTGCGGCAGATGCCAGCCAGTAGTCAATCCGCCAGCCAACGTTGCGCGCCCGGGCGTTCGCCCAATGCGTCCACCAAGTGTAAGCGTTCGCTTCGTGCGGGTGGGCGGCGCGGAAAACATCAATAAACCCAGCGTCAAGATATGCTTGAAACCCAGCGCGCTCTTCGTTGG
>CAJPSU010000003.1 GCA_905373345.1 Candidatus Saccharimonadota bacterium | reverse complement strand
TGGCTCTGGTGGAAGTGGCTCTGGTGGAAGTGGCTCTGGTGGAAGTGGCTCTGGTAATTAAATAGAATATCCTATCTCATGGCTCAATACAAAGTTGCACAAGACGTCGAAGCCGAAGACAAACTCCTCGGTCCGTTTAGCTTTCGCCAATTCATTTACTTAATTGTCGTCGCAGTCGCCTGCGCAGTAGCGTGGGGACTGGCGCGTATATTTATTGCGCTTGCAATCATACCACTGCCAGTTATATTGCTCTTCGGCGCGCTCGCCCTGCCGCTGCGCAAAGACCAGCCGATGGAAATCTACATGGCAGCGCTTGTATCGTTTTACCTAAAGCCGCGCAAACGTATATGGATTCCAGACGGTAGAGAGTCGCTTATCCAGATCACTGCGCCGAAAGTTGAAGAAATTAACCGCAAGGATTTAGCGCAGGAAGAAGTCGAGCAGCGTTTTTCGTACTTAGCGGACATTGCCGACACGGGAGGTTGGTCTATTCGCCATGTCACACCGCAAGCGCAAGCGCAAGTCAATAGTGCAATGGAGCCTGACCAATATTTTGCCGCGCAGCAAACTGAAGATCCGCTCGGCGACGACGGCAGCGTCGCGCACAATTTCGACACGTTAATATCCGATACCAATGTGGCGCAAAGGCAATATATAGTAGAGCAGATGCGCCAAGCAGCCACGCCAACAGCCGCGCAGCAAACCGTACCGCCGCAGTCTCCAAATCAACCATCCGTACCGCCTCGCTACAGTCCATACCCGACAATTCATCAATCGGTCGTTCAGCCGCTAAATAATCAAGCGGCAGGAGTACGGCCAGCACCAGTTGCGCAGCAAGTAGCCAATATCCCGTCCGCCCCTACGCCGGCAGCTACTAGCGCCGAACCGGTCTCAGATGATATAATTGGACTTGCAAACAATAGCGGTTTGTCGATCCAAACGATTCAGCAGGAAGCAAATCGTATTCGGCAAAAAGAGCAAGAAGCCGATAATGGCGAGGTGTTCATTTCGCTGCATTAGGGTAATTGAAAGGAGTGGGTGTGCCGCCGAGCAATCAGGTCAATCCGTCGCAAACACCACCAGCCGTGCCAGGCGGCGCTGTTGGTATTGCGCCGGCGCAAGCAGCCGCGGCGCCAAATCAGGCAGCCCAAAAGGCAAAAACTCAGCAAAATGCAGTCTCAACACAAAACAGCCTGCTGCTTTCTGAGTTGCGCGACGGTATGGTCGTCATGTCTGATGGCACATTCCGCGCTATCGTCGCTTGCAAGTCCATCAACTTCGACCTCATGAGCGAACGCGAACGAGGCGGCGTCGAAACGAACTACCAGGATTTTTTGAATGCCCTCCGGTTTCCAATTCAAATTTTAGTACGATCGCAAAGAGTTGATATTGGTCCGTACCTTGATAAACTTGAACTCCTACGGCGCGATCAAGACAACATGCTGCTTGGAGTACTAATGGACGACTATATCAACTTTATTGATTTATTATCGCAGGAAGCGAATATTATGGACAAGAGTTTCTTTGTAGTGATCCCATACTATCCCGCCGGCGAGATCACAAATGTCGTTGAACAAAGCAAAGGGTTTTTCAATTCAATATTTGGCGGCAACAAAAAGAATACCGTCACGAAGATTGACAAAGACACCTACGAAAAGGCGAAGGATGAAATCAGAAACCGCGTTGAATCGGTTGTACACGGATTAACGCAAATTGGCGTGCGCGCGACGCAGCTCAACACGAAGCAAATCGGCGAATTGTACTACAACATATACAACCCCGATACCGCAGTACGCGAGCCGCTCGGTAATTTCGAAGATGTGACATCGCTATACATACGAAAAGGCGAGGGGAGTGCGCCAGCGTTAGGAGCCCGGCAATGAGCGCGAAGAAGATGGATCCCATTGACATTGCGACGCAGCAGCGCGCCCGCGAGCAAGCTGAAGTCGAACAAGCGTTTCTTAAAGGTATGACAACGCTGCGCGACCTAATCGCGCCAAGCAGCTTAGAGATCCATTCAAGTTATTTCCGTCTCGGAACGAAATACGGGCGGACAATGTACGTGTACGGTTACCCGCGCACGCTTTATACGGGGTGGCTGTCGCCGCTCATCAACATCGACCAAGTGATTGACGTCAGTATGTTCGTTTATCCGGTCGACACGGCAGTCGTACTGAATAATTTGCGCAAGAAAGTGACGCAGCTTGAGGCTGATATGTCGATCAACGCCGAGAAAGGCCGCACGCGCGATCCAGCAAAAGAAGCAGCCCTTGCCGACGCCGAAGAGTTGCGCGACCAACTACAGATCGGAAGCGAGCGATTTTTCCGCTACGGACTCTACGTAACAATCTACGCTGATAGTATTGACGAACTAAGCTTCATTCAAAACGAAATTGAATCAATGTTCGGACAAATGCTCGTTTATAGTAAAACAGCATCAAGCCAGCAGGAGCAAGGGCTTAATAGCACTGTACCGCAAATGAGCGACCAACTACAGATTCGCCGCAATATGAACACGGGTGCTGTTAGTACGAGTTTTCCGTTCACGAGCGCCGACCTCACGCAAGAAGATGGTATTTTATACGGCATAAATATGCATAATAATGGCCTCGTGATATTCGACCGCTATACGCTTGAAAATGCTAACATGGTAGTGTTCGCGAAGTCTGGCGCCGGCAAGTCGTTTACAGTCAAATTAGAGGCTTTACGCAGCATGATGGTTGGCGCCGATGTACTCATCATCGACCCGGAAAACGAATACCAGAAGCTGAGCGACGCCGTCGGCGGCAGCTATATCCGCTTAAGCCTCAGTAGCGACACGCGTATCAATCCGTTTGATTTACCCCGTGTGATAGACAGCGACGAAGCCGACGACGCCTTACGCGCGAATTTAGTGACCTTGCACGGGCTTTTACGCCTGATGCTCGGCGGCGCATCAGCAAATAATGCCGGCGTCGGCTTAAGCCCGTCCGAAGAGGCCGACCTTGACCAAGGACTAATCGACACATACGCCCGCGCCGGCATCACTAGCGACCCGCTCACACACACCGCTACGCCGCCGACAATGGGCAACCTATACGACGTGCTGCTCCATATGGGAGGCACTGGACCGCAGCTTGCACAGCGCTTGCGCAAGTACACAAGTGGAACATTCGCTGGTATTTTCAGCCAGCAAAGCAATATTGATATTAACAACAATATGGTTGTGTTCAATATTCGCGATCTAGAAGACGAACTGCGCCCAGTGGCAATGTATATCGTGTTGAGCCATATCTGGAATATCGTACGTACGCAGCAAAAAAAGCGCATGCTCATCGTAGACGAGGCGTGGCAGCTCATGAAGTACGATGATTCCGCAAACTTTATGTTTAGCCTCGCAAAGCGCGCCCGTAAATATTACCTCGGGCTAACGACAATTACGCAGGACGTTGAAGATTTTATGGGCAGCAAAATGGGGCGCGCGATCGTAGCGAACTCCAGCATGCAGTTACTATTAAAGCAGTCGCCAAGCGCCGTTGACGTGCTTGGCGACGTCTTCAAACTCACCGAAGAAGAGCGGCGGCGTTTATCCGGTTTCCCCGTTGGGCAGGGGCTGTTTTTCGCTGGGCAGAACCATATTCATGTTCAAATTGTCGCAAGCGACACCGAGCAGAGACTGATCACTACAAATCCTCAGGCGCTCCTGCAGCAGCAACAATTACAACAAGATTCGGAAAGTTAATGTAAAACAGGTATACTATACATATGGCACAACAAACGCTTGAGAAACCAGATGCCGATGAACGAAGTAGGATTGATCGCGACTACGACCGCAAGTTTAATGCAGCGGTCGAGGGCAACGCTCGCCCTGATGCGCGCGATTGGGGCGATCAAAACGCAAACAACACTGCGAGCAATCTAAACGACCAAGAGAACAACAGCGCAACGCCAGATCATGATAAATCTATCGCCGACCGCGAAAAAGACAACTCCGGCGGTGCATGGAAAAACAATGTTTCGGAAAAAGGAGAAAGCAGCAATAAACACTCCGGCGGTAAAAAAAAGTCGCAGTTTGGGCTGAAAGGGTTTGCAAAACGATTCGGACCAACCGGTATTATCGGAACGTTGCTTATTGGCGGTATTAGCGGGCTCACATTCACGGCGGGTCCGGCATCACTACTCGTAAATTTGAAAGAGAATTTCACGCAGAACCACGACCAACAGAGCGTAACGGGAGAAGTTCGTAGCCGCAAGCTTTTAAATAAACGGCTCGCAAGCAAAACGACAAGCGGTCTTTGCAAGATTAAACTTGCCTGCCGGTATCAAAAACCTTCCGACCGCCTTTTGAAACGGCTTAATGCCGAAGGTATAAAAGCACTTGACGCTAACGGCGCCGAAATTGAAAAACAGGGGTTTTTAGGCGGTAAGACTCGTCCCGCCCAATTCCAGCTAAAAGACGGCAAGAAAGTGGCGGCCTCTGATTTTATGAAGACACTTAGAGACGATCCTGAATTTCGACGAGCATTTCGGCGAGCACATAGTCCGCGCTGGATGAATTGGTTCGACGATGTCGCTATAAAATTTCTAAAGAAGCACGGTATAGCCAAAAGTGTTCCGGATGGAATTAAAAACGCAAAGAAACCGGACGAATTAAACAAGGCAAAAGAGAAAGCACTCACAACAGCGGGCAAGGACAAAGACGGCGTTGAGAAAGTCGTGCAAGAGGCCACTAACGATTTCGCCAAAAAAGAAACAAAGAAAGCAAAAAAACGAGCAGGCGGAGACATTGCCTTGTTAACAGCACAAGGCGTTTGCCTCATGTCAAAAGCGCCTATCCTCATCAATAAAGTTGTTCGGGTATTTAGGATTGCTCAGCTTGCAACAATTGCTTTCGCGGTTTTGTCCGCGGCAGACAGAATAAAAGAGGGGATTGCAACAGATACAGAAGTTAGTAATGTTGCATCATTGTTAACACAAACATACGAGAAGTCCGACAAAACGGAAATATTATCAGCTATGGATTCGGGTGCGATGAAATACGGTCTTGGACTCGGTACAGGCGGAAGCGACTCAAAGTATCTGCCAACAGTAGGCGAATCTTTCGCTGAATATACAAAAATCGTATCGAGCGGTCTTGTAAAAGGAGCATGTTCAGCCCTTGGAAGTTCCGAAGCACAAGCAGCTATTGACGCCTTTAGGGCTATAAAATCCGGCAGCATTGCCGGATTTGCACTGACGGTTGTTGAGTACATCATAGACCAAACCGGATTATTCGACACTCTCTTCACGCAAATCGTATCCGGCGCTATAAAATTATTTACCGACAACATCGACTGGAAAAAACTACTGGAATACTTTTTAGGCAATTTTGCAGCCCTAGCGAAAGGCGTTGATCTCGGCGATGTCGTTGCTATTGGCGCAATCCTAAATTTTGGGAATCTTGCCAATACTGGCGGCAATCTTCCTCTTACTCCGGCGCAAAAAACCGCATTCGACGAACAAATTAAAAATCCAGTAAAACTTGCCTGGGCGCAGGAAGATCGCCTCACGCACAGCCCATTTGACGCATCAAACCCCAATACCTTCCTTGGCTCAATCGTCACACAGTTTTTACCGTATCAGTCATCAATTTCAAATCCAATTAAAACGATATCATCAATTGCCTCAATATCAACCT
Organism: Candidatus Saccharimonadota bacterium; assembly: GCA_905373345.1. Taxonomy (GTDB): domain Bacteria; phylum Patescibacteriota; class Saccharimonadia; order Saccharimonadales; family Saccharimonadaceae; genus Saccharimonas. Next base: position 18,756 of record CAJPSU010000003.1, on the reverse strand, counting down.
CAGCGTTAGGGCGGTTCTTAATGCCAGCATCACATGCCGCAAAGATAGAAGGCAATATGTGCAAAGCTGATTATCTTGTTTCGCAATCAGGAGTTTCATCCGGTCCGTTATGCGACGTTCAATATGGTATTCCTGCTGAATATATGGGTATTGAGCCTGATGATGTTGTCAACGAACTGCATAGCTCTGGCGATTTAGACGACGAAGGAAACCCTAAATCTGACAGCGACCTTCAGGAATGGATAGATAGCTGCAATGCAGACGGCGACACGGCATCGTTGTCCGAATGTACGGTAAACTCCAGGAAAGAAGCGCTATACGGGCTCTACCAAATTGACAAGCGTCAAGCCGACGGTATGGACAATGATCCTCCATCATCGTCCGGCAGTTCATCATCGACAAGCACAGCATTACCAAGCGGAGACGCCCAGTCGCTTGCTAAACAAATTATTGAAAATCAGAATATAACGTACGCAAACGTAGATGGCAACGATCCGCATCAACAGATTTTAGACATGTCAAATGGCAAGGCGCCATGGCCAAAAATGCTAGATACGCGACTTTTACAAGTCATAGCTGCCTTTGGGAAAAATCATCAAATAACTATATCATCGCTCGGGCGTACTTGGGGTTGCGACTACAGTCTTCACTGCTGGGGCGAGGCTGTAGACTTGAGCTCTATAGACGGAGTATCGACAACGGGTGCAGACGCAAATGCACTCAAGTTATTACAGGAAATCGTCGACAACAAACTGCTTCCCCAGGGAGCAGGTATCGGTCAGAGCGACTGCGGCAGGGCGCAGATGAACAATATCCTTAGAAACGCAGGATATGACCCACACGAAGACGCGTGCAACCACCTGCATCTCGCGCTACGATCACATCCAAGCCATCAAAAAACATGGTAGGAGCAAATTATATGAAAAAATATCTTACAGCATTTACACTATGGACACTAACGGGAGTACTCATTATATCAACGCCAGCCTCTGCCCTACTAACAATCGACAAACAAGGTAATGACATCTATTTTTCTGACGACAACACATGCAACGAAGAGTCAAGCAGTGTTGATCTATCAGTTATCTCACCGGGTAACGGCGAACCAAACGGCATGACATATCCAAACCTTGATGCTGCAAAAATGGCGGCAGCGATTGAAAAATTCGTCAAAGACCGTACTCCTGATGGTACGCCAGACCAGGATATCCCATTACACGGAACAGGCGCCGTTGCCGTTAGGAGCGCAAAAAAAGCAAACATGAGTCCGTTTTTAGCGTATGCCCACGCGGTCGTTGAATCAAGTATGGGCTTTACTACCGTGCCAGGCGCTCAGATAAAAATACACGAAGGACATAATTTATTTGGACGTTCAGCCACAGATAGCCAACCGCACGTATGGGAAGGCGATCGCAACTGGTACAAATGGAGTTCTTTCAAAGCAAGTCTTGATAGCGAGGCCGAGGAGAATAAGGGGAGATCAAGCGGTGACTGGTACTCGTACGACCGCGATGTGTTTTCGGATGAAATTGACAAAGGTATGTCCGCTTACGCCCATCGATACGCACCCCCAGACGATGGAAATGACACCGCTGCATACATAAGAACTATGCAAGGATTGTTAAACGAAATGGCAGAAAGTGCTGGCGGTAATATATCAACTAGTGGCCTAGAGACGACAGGCTCAAGTTCAAGTTCTAGTTGCTGCGCCAACCCAGCAGCAGGCGGATCGGCTGTACAAATGCGCGATAACAACCCTGAAACGGCACTCGGTTATTTGATGAGTGTTGGCGACGGGCAGAAACTAACAATCGCTCAAGCTGCTGGTATCGTTGGGAATCTCCAGCAAGAATCAGGAGAGAACCTTGACCCTAAAGCAACAAATGGGACTCACACCGGTATTGCTCAGTGGGACAACGTGTATCGTTTTCCTAAACTAACCGAGTTCGCTAAATTCATTAATGCCGATCCGTACGAGATTGGAACACAGCTCCGTTATCTAGCATGGGAGATCACGCTAAATAACGAATGGACCGACCATAAGGGAAGTTACAGTAGCGCGCTAACATCTATACGAGCCGTATCAACGCCAGAAGAGGCGGCAACTGCTTTTGAGGCTGGATTCGAAAAAAGCGGCGGAAGTGCACTTGACAAGCGCCAAGCCAACGCCCGTGCTCTGTACGATAAGTATAAAGATAGCTCTTCACTCGCATCATCAAAAAGCTCTAAGATTAGCGGCACGACCGCCTCATGTTCAAGCGCAAGTAGCGGCGCAGGGAAGCTCCAAGAGTATACGCTTAAGTATGCCTGGGGTGACCGCAGCCATGGTACAGAGAGAAAACCTGAGTACGCAGCCGCGATTGAGAAAGCTGAATCAGAAGGGCGTTATGTTGGTTCCATGCATGGTGTAGACTGCGGCGGATTTGTAACCACCCTTGTACATGACAGCGGATTTGACCCAGATTACAATTACAGCTCAGGTACAAGCCCTGCTCCTGGAGCTTTGATTGGAACTATGTTTGGAGCTGGTTCGAAATCAGGCAATACAGTCATCCAAGAGGCGTGGGTAAAAGCGAACTGGCAGGCACTCGGCACGGCAAACGGCACCTACGAGCCAGATGGCAGCAAGTTTACCGACGATAAACTTCAGCCAGGCGATGTCGCTTTTGTGTCTGGACCGGGGCATACTTGGATATATGTTGGCGAGATTAAGGATTTCAATAGCAAATACGCCTCAGCTTCACAAGAGGAAAAAGCACCAGCTGTTGCTGGAGAAGGTTTTGACTACAAATCAGCAAGATGGTATCGCAAAAAGGGAGGATCAAGTGCAAGTGCAAGTTCAGGTTCTAGCTCATCAGGATCGGGCTCATCTACAAAACCAAGCACAGGAGGAAGCTCGTCAGGAAGAACAGGAAGAATGCGAGCAATAGTGGAGTAAAGAATGATAAATAGGAAACACAGTATCCAAATCGTTATAGCAACCGCCTTATTTGTTATTATAGGCGCCATAGCCTACAATATTTACCTTTCGTTTGAGCACACCGGCAAAATAGCCGTTACGCTTGTCACCGCGCCAGCCGACGCGACTACTACATTTACAAATACTGCCACTAAAAAAGTAACGAAAGGCAGTAGCGGCACTATATATATTGAACCCGGCGTATACGATATATCAGTAGAAAAGAAGGATTTCAACCCATATAAGGGGACTCAGGACATATCAAAGGACAATACAGTCATCGCCGAGCTTTTCCCGCAAACAAAGGAAGCAGCGAACTGGGTGAACAACCATAAAGACCAATACAATAAACTTGAAGCATTCGCCGGTAAAAAATCACTTGAATATAATAAATCAGTTACCGACAAGTATCCGCTCATTGGCGTTTTGCCGCTTAAAGATCCGTATTATTCGATCGGACACTACAAAAAAGGTAGTGGCGAGCCAGTTGTTGTCATTACGACGGAATCGCCGCAATACCGCTATGCTGCCACGCGGCGAATCACGAGCATGGGATATAAACTGAGCGATTATCGCATTGAATACAAAGATTTTCAAGATCCGCTGAAGGAGAAAAAATAATGGAAAACTTGCCGTTCACGCGCAAACAATTAGTTATGATATTCGGTGGATTTGGCATCGTCGTTGTATTGATGGGTATTTGGGCATATTTCGCAACACACCAATATTTAACAATCACTTACGACGCTTCAATATATAAAAGTGTTGTGTTATATCAGGGAACTGAATCGTCAAGCGAAAAAACAATCGCGCCAACCAAAACCGTCGTCGAAAAAAAGGTTGAATCTGGCAAAACCTACCATTTATCAAAAGGAAATTACTATCTGATCGCGTCAGGCAACGGCGTCAGCACGAACATGCAAGGAATTTTGCTAAAAGATAGAGTAATGCGTACACTTGATTATGAACTGTCAGATAAACGGCTCTCTGAGCTGTCAAAGAGCGAAAAAAGCAATATTGACAATGCCATTCACACACACAATCGCAGTATTAGCACTATCTACAACATTGCCAGTGAAACAGTCACCGAAAAGGGCGATTGGGCAATTGCTGCGCTTGTATTTAAGGGTTCAGCGACCGACTTAAACCGCGACACCCAAAAAGTCGTATTACAAAAAAAGAATAACCATTGGCAAGTCGCCTGCGCAATTCAAATTTCGATCAGCAAATATGAATGCCCGCAAGCACCGCAGGCCGTGCTTGAACGTGCCGACACAATTGACATCCGTACGCAGACGCCGCTCATGCCGAACTACACCATCAACCGAAATCGCGACCTTGATGGACTAGAAACAGATGAACGCTTTTAATGAACATCAACTGTGCTTGTCATCACCACCTGATTTGTCCTAAACTCAGCGAGTAGCGCATGCTGGCGCTGTTCGTCAAGCTCACCAAACACATCATCAAGGAGTATAATTGGCGGCATACCAGATTGCTGCTCAATATATTCCGCTTCAATGAATTTCATCGCCAGTACAATCGTCCGGCATTCACCGCGTGATGCCGCCTGTGCTGCCGGTACGCGATTAAAGATGATATGAATATCATGTCGGTGCGGACCAACGCTTGTAGAGCCTGCTACGCGGTCATAATCAAATTTTTCCTCGTACTGGCGCAGAAGCTGCTGCGACGTCACTGTATCATTATGCGAATATGCAATTGACGCCGAATCGTCATTATGCGCAATCTGTCGATATAGCGCAGTGATGCGTTCATGAAATATTGCCGCAACCGCTTGGCGCTTTGCAATAATTGCCGCACCATAATCGCTCAACAGCACATTCCACGGAAACAGCACATCGCGCGTCACGCTAGGATCTTTTAATAGCTTATTTCGTTGCCGCAAAGCGCGCTCATACCGGCTAAGCTGGCTGCTGTAATGCGGATCGTATTGTTGAATCAGCGTATCAACAAGCTGGCGGCGGCGCTGCGGCGAACCGTTAATAATCCGTAGGTCTTCCGGCTCAAATAATACAATTGGGTACTTTAGTTTATAGGGCAAGCGCGCGTATTTTTTATCATCAATGATAAACTGACGAGTCTTACGAGTGCCGACCATACCGTACTGGACGCGATAGGTAAATATATCAGTTTCAAGCACGATGCGGTAAAAATCCGTCCCGTAGCGGCATACTGCCAGGTCACTTCCGCGGAACGATTTGCCGCGCAATGCAATATAGATTGCTTCAATGAGCGACGTTTTACCGCTGCCATTCGCACCCGTTATCAGCGTCGGATTTGTTACGAAATCAAGCGTCTTCGTGTCGTGTACGCGGATATTTTGGACTGTTAGTCGGATAATGCGCATACTAGCTCTTAAGCGGCATAATAATATGAGTGTAATTTGGCGCTTCTTCAGCAGCGGTTAGCACACACGGCGACAACTTACCGCTAAATCGAAACTGGACAGAATCACCATCAATCACGTTGAGTGCGTCAGCGATGTAGCGCGAATTTAGCGTAATATTGCCATCGCCTGCAACCTCGGCGCTTGCCGTGCTTGTATTTTCGCCAAGTTCGCTCGCAATCGAATGAATACTAAGCTGCTGTTTTTCACTGTCAATCGTCACCGTAACGCTCCCGCCGGAATCGCGTGCGAATAAGCTAGCAATCTTTACAATACGCGAAAATTCGCCGCTCGCAAGCGTTGCCGTTACGTCAGATGTTTTTGGAATAAGCTGCTGATAATTCGGGTAGCTGCCCTCAATCAGCCGACTCGTAATTTCCGCTTCGCCGACGCGGAATCGCACCTGCGTATCGTCAAACAGCACTTCAACCGACTCAGTTGCATCTGAAATCGTACGTAATACTTCCTGTAAGCTCGTTGTTGGCACGATTGCCGCAATCTCACTTGTTGTTTCAAATAAGCGGCGCTGCGCTAAACGATACCCGTCTGTACCCGCCAAATATAACTGTCCGCCATCAGTGTGCCAATATACACCAGTTAGCACTGGCCGCGACGTATCATTACTTGTCGTAATAATTGTTTGGCTGATCGCTTGCTTGAAATCAGCTTCGGCAATAGTATACGTAACAGCTTGCTTTTCATCAATTGATGGCAGCTCAGGGAACTCCGTTGCATCAACGCCTGTCATGATTGACGAATAGTTACCAGATGCGATCGTCATTGACGTTCCCTTACTTGACAGTTCAATCGTACCTTTCGGCAAGCTGCCAACGTAATCGCTAACGAGACGAGCAGGCAAGGTAATGTCGCCTTGCTTTACGATTTTTGCGCCAACATAGCACGTCGCTGCAATTTCAAGATTCGTTGCTGCCACTAATAGCCGCGTGCCATCAGTGCGCAACAAAATATTGCCGAGAATCGGTAAGCCGGTTCGATTACTTGCAACGCGGCCAACAATCGACAATGCGCGCGCGAAATTTTCTTGTGTGACTGAAAGTTCCATAATATTATCCTTTTATTATATTTAATTGGTGATGATATATAGTAGGCTCTGTGGAAATGGTGGAAAAAGTGCTCATTTCTAGAGGTCGTTCGTACGTAGCATATAGGGGAAACTCGGTGCGGATAATGCGAAGAATCCAGTGGACAATTAGGGCATTTATCCACGCAGCACTTCTCGCTGCACTCATGCGAAGCAGGACAGGGGATATGCGAACACATGTTTTACTCACAGGTATTCGCTGATAATTCACTTGTTTTCCACACGCATTAGGCATACAACTTCTCCCGAATTTCAACGACTTGTTCGCGAATCAAGAAATCAAGTTTAATTGCCCGCTCAATTTTGTCGACCGAATGAATTGCAGTGGTATGATCTTTGCGCCCGAGCTCTTGGGCGATGCGCGGAAAACTCATATGCAACTCGCTGCGCAGTAGGTACATCGCAATTTGCCGCGGTACGACGATGTGTTTATCGCGCTTGCTTGAACACATTTCTTTGCTGTCAATTTGGAAGTGGTGTGCTGTTTTGTCAATAATTTGCCGAGCAGTGAGATGCTGCGGGCGGCTTTGGCGGACATTGCCAAGCAGCCCTTCGGCGGTGGCTGTGTCGGGTGGTACGCCGCGCATCTCGGCGTAGGCGAGTAGCTGATTAAGCGCGCCCTCAAGCTCGCGTACATTTGTTTTAATATTTTGCGCTAGATACTCAATCGTTCCGCGTTCCAGTTGAATACCGGATAACGCCGCCTTTGTTTCAATGATAACGCAGCGCGTTTCAAAATCAGGCATCTGAATGTCAATTGCCATGCCCCATTCAAATCGACTGCGTAGACGCTCGGTAAGCGTCGGAATGCTACGCGGCGGCTTGTCGCTGCTGATGATAATTTGTCTATTTGCCTGATGAAGTGTATTAAATGTATGAAAAAACTCCTCCTGTGTTTTTTCTCTGCCGGCGATAAACTGAATATCGTCGACAATTAAGACATCCATCTTGCGGTATTTATCGGAAAAGCCGGCTTTCTTGAACCGAACCGCCTCTAAGAACTCTTTCATGAAGGTCTCAGTACTAATGTAAGCAACTTTCATGTTCGGGTCATTTTTGATGATTTCGTTACCGACCGCTTGAATCAGGTGTGTTTTGCCTAAACCAACGCCGCCGTAAATAAAGAGCGGGTTGTACTTTGTGCCGGGGGAGACAGCTGCTGCTTGGCAGGCGGTGTAGGCGAGGTCGTTGCATGAGCCAACAACAAACGACTCAAAGGTGTAGCGCGGATTCAGCGTTTCATGAGCGTGTGAGGTTTTGCCGCGTGTTGACGAAGGCGTAGCAACGAGTTCACGTAAACGATTATTTTTCGCGGTGTCGTGTGTCGTTTCACGGCTCAGTATTTTCTTTTTTTCCTTCTTTACTTTGTATTGGATTGTTGGTGCAGTTAAATTATTATGTGCAAGCACTTCGCGGATCTGTTTGTCGAACCTTTTCTCAAGTTGTGTTTTACAAAAGACATTAATAACGCCTATAATAACAACCTTATCGTTGTACTCAAGCAATTCGGTGTCTTTAAACCATGTTTCAAAGCTTGCGTGTGGCACCGACAGCTCTATCTCGCCGAGTACGCTTTGCCATAATGAATCTCTCATACAACCAGTAATCTACCCTCTCTGCTGTCACTCCACATATGTACTTCATCATAGCGAAAAAAATAGTTTTCCACAACTGGTTATGTATACAAAGATAGACGCATGAATAGGCGGGTACGTACAGAGGTAAGATTTATCCACATTTTACAATTACCTCTGTAAAGTTGTGGATAACTATGCGAAAAATGTGGACAATAATCAATAGTTGTGCGATATTTTCGACAACAAATCAAGCCTATATTGAACTGAGTAATGATTTTTGCTATAATACCGATAATATGCCAAAGCGAACATATCAACCACACACTCGCCACCGCGCGAAAACGCATGGTTATCGTGCGCGCCGGGCGACTAAAGCTGGACGCGCCGTTCTTAAACGCCGCCAAGCGAAAGGTCGCGCCCGGATCGCGCTCTAAAGAGGATAATAACGCCGCTAGTAAAGAAGCGGCGTTATTATTGCTATAATACTTTAGTATGCTTGCAGCAACCTATCGATTTCACGGGCACGGCAGCCTCGGCTACCTTTATCGCAACGGGCGAGCCATTCGTTCGCGCTGTTTAACGGTGAAATATATTGCTAATCCGCGCCGAAAATATCCGCGGTTTGCGGTGGTAGTAAGTAAGAAAATATATAAATCGGCTGTTCGGCGCAACCGAATCCGCCGTCGCATATACGAATGTATCCGCCGGGAATTGCCGAATTTGTCAAACGCTGGCGATCTGGCAGTGATTGTTACAAGCGCCGAGGTGCTAACGATGCCCGCCGCCGAGCTTGATTCGCTCGTCGTGCAGCTGCTTCGCCAGGCATGTTCTCGATAATGGAGCGATAAATAGGTAAAGCGGCGAAAAGATGGTATACTTACACTAGATAATACGACGAGGAGAGATGTTTTGTTTGAGACGATCGTAGTAAATCCGATTTTTAATGCGCTGATGCTCATTTATAGCGCCGTGCCTGGCGGTGATTTCGGCGTTGCGCTCATTATTTTTACGATTATCGTACGTCTGTTGATGTATCCGCTCGTGAAAAATCAATTGCACCAAACAAAAGCGATGCGCAAATTGCAGCCGGAACTAGCGAAAATTAAGAAAAACGCTAAGGGCAATAAGCAAATTGAAGCGCTGCAGCAGATGGAATTGTACAAGCGCTACGGTATTAAACCGCTGCGCTCTATTCTCATTTTAATTATTCAGCTGCCGATTTTCATCGCATTGTTCCAGGTAATTCGCGTCATTACCTTGCACCGCGATCAGGTAGCGCAGCATATTTACGAGCCGTTTAAGCATATTGATGCAATTAAGGCAGTGATTGAGCACCCCGAGAACTTTAATCACACAATGCTTGGGTTTATTGATTTGACGAAAACAGCGTTTAGTAACGGCGGCGTTGATGTGGTACTCCTCGTTCTAGCGGTGGTTTCAGCGCTGACGCAGTATGTTATGTCGAAACAAACCATGCCGGCAGATAGCAAAGGCAAGAAATTCCGCGATCTCATGGCGGAGGCGGCAGCTGGCAAACAAGCTGATCCGAGCGAGATGAGCAGCGCGATGACGCGCGGCATGATGAAATTTATGCCGATTATGATGTTTATGATTATGGTAGGGTTGCCAGGCGCGCTTGCGCTCTATTACACAATTTCGAACTTATCGGCAGTAGCACAGCAGCACTACCTCTTGAAAAAGGATGTCGGCGAACTTGATGAAATCGCCGACGAAGCAATTAAAACCAAAAAAAGCTCCGCGAAAGGGGCAAAAAGTCAGCGCAAGAAAACAGGCGCCGAACGCGCAAAACAGGCGCGCGAGGGTCATGTCACGCGGATAAAAGCGAAAGGATAGGAGAAGCTATGGATCGAGAAGAATCAGTTGAATTTGCACGCAAGCTCGTTGAGGATATTGTGTCGTTTTTCGGCGAAAATATTGCCGTTGAAGCGCATATTGAAGACGATATGATTGCGCTCGCCGTTGAAAGTAGCGATTTGAACAGTATCCTAATCGGGCATAATGCCGAAACATTGCGTAGTCTTCAATATATTGTGATGACAGCACTTCATAATAAAGGTGCAGCGCTTACGCACGCTGTCGTTGACGTTGCAAACTACAAAAAGCAACGTGAAGAGAAAGTTGCCGAAAAAGCGCGCGGTTGGATTGAAGAAGTGCGCCGCAGCGGCGACTCGCACATTGCGCACATCAATGCTGCCGACCGCCGAATCGTGCACCGCGTCGCTACTGAATATAGCGATATTCGTACCCATTCCGAAGGCGAAGGGCGCGATCGCTACATCGTGATTGCACAGGCTAGTTCATGATATACTACATATATAACCTAGCGTAAGAAAGGATAATAGGTATGACAGGTGTATTGTTAGTAGTTTTGCTCGTTGTTATTGTGGCGGTTGTAGCGATTGCCGGCGCACTGATCGCAATGTATAACGGACTCGTTAAGCTTAATATTAAAGTTGAAGAAGCATGGAGCGGTATCACGGTGCAATTGAAGCGGCGCGCCGATATGATTCCAAACTTAGTAGAAACTGTTAAAGGTTACGCTGCACACGAAAAAGGCGTATTTGAAAAAGTCACCGAAGCGCGCGCGTCAATTATGAACGCGACGACGCCGCACGACGCTGCTAAGGCGGACGGCGAGCTAACAAGCGCCCTTAAAAGCCTGTTTGCGGTCTCGGAAAACTACCCGGAATTGAAAGCGTCGCAGAATTTCACGGATTTGCAAGATCAGATTACCGACACGGAGGATAAAATTGCCGCATCGCGCCGGTTTTACAATGCGGTCGTTACGCAATTTAACACTAAACGCAAAGTATTCCCAACGAATATTTTTGCCGGCATGCTCGGATTTCACGCTGATAAAGAGTTCTTTGACGTCAGCGAGAGCGAGCGCGCTGCAGTTGAACAGCCGGTCAACGTAAAGTTTTAGTAAAAGCAGAGGAAAAGCTCAATGGTTCAGATCATATCCGCAGCCCTTGAGCTTTTTGCGCGTGCAGGCGGTGGCGGATCGGGCGGCAGCTCGGGAGGCGGCAGCGATGGAGATGGCGATGGAATCATCTTTCTTGCGCTAGTCGGCTATGTGCCGACGCACGGGCTCGGTGCATTTTTACGCCGCAAACTACCATCAGAGTCTGGCGCTGCATCGTTGCTCGCTCATGTGGTTACATGGCCATTGGCTATTATATGGGCGATTGCGTGTTTCGTGATGTTTGGCAGCGGCTTCTTTGGTTCTATTGTTGCGCTGGGGGCGATTATTGGTGCACCAGCGGGCTTATTTAATTGGTTTAGCGAAGTGCTGAAGCAGTCGGCAGAGGTTAAACAGCGGCTCAAGCGGGCAGCGGCAAACGATCCAATGTGGGATGAAGCGCAGCTTGTTGATTTTGCTAAACAAACATTTATGCGCTATCAATATGATTGGTCGCGTCAAGATACCGAATCAATGAAGCAATATATGACCGAGGGTTATCACTACCATGCATCCCTCTTTATATATACGTTGCAACTAATGCAGCGCACAAACACGATGGAAGATATTGCGATTGATGAAACAGTTGTTATGCAGGTTCACGATGACCAGAATGACGCAAATGACCGAGTGACAATAGGAATTACGGCGCATGCTAAAGATACGCTTATCAACACGGCGGCGAACACGGCGATTTTCACGGACAACAATTCATTCACGGAATATTGGACATTTGCGCGGAGCGGCTCAACGTGGCTGCTTGCCGATATCGGTCAGGCAACAGCGGATATGGCTGCCTATAATAATGAACTGGCGGCATTCGCGGCGCGGAATAATTACTGTTATAGCGTTGATATGGGCTGGCTATTTATACCAGAGCGCGGACAATTGTTTGGGCAGGCGAAGTTTGGTGTCTCAGATATTAACAACCACATTGTAGGGCTATATAAAGAGTCGCTGTTGGTGCAATTGTATACATACGCTGCATTTAATGGTGCGCGGCCGCGGGTAATTGCGCAGGTGAATGTGCCGAAAACGTATGGTAATATCATCGTTCACCGCAAACAGAGTTCAAGTATTAACACGCGTGGGCTAGAGCGCATCGAAACCGAGTGGGTTCAATTTAACCAGCAATATGAAGTGTACGCGTCAAATGCTGAGCAGGCGACAAGTTTTGAGCTACTTAATCCAACGTATATGGAACAGCTCGCGGCGCTGCCGTTCGCGGTGACGATTGAAGTGGTAGACAACGTAATCTATCTCTATACCGATGAGCGTGGCACCGATGTTGCGACCTACGGCATAATGCTTGATTTGGTGCATAAAGCATTCAAAGAACTACGGCTGTAGCACTTTCATATACACCGCATGCGTTTCTTCCGCCATACGCCGCCAGGAATACTTGGCGACTTGCACCGTGCCTTTTTTAATGAGCGCGCGGCGTCTTTTTGGATTAGTAATGACGCGCTCAATTGCAGCGGCCATATTGTCGGTATCAAGCGGATCGAAATATTCGGCGGCATCGCCTAAAATCTCGGGCATACACGACGCATTACTGCTAACGACTGGCGTGCCGTACGCCATCGCTTCAAGCGGCGGCAAGCCAAATCCTTCCATGAGCGACGGGAAGACGTATACGGCAGTTTTTGTGAGCAACCAGTCGCGCTGTTCATCGGGCAAGAATCCTGTAAAGTGAATATTGCGATAGCCTTGTTTTTCATAAAACGCTTTGTTTATCGTCGTGTCGCGGTTCATGCGCCCGACAAATACCAGCCCTAGATCAGAGTATTTTTTCAGTAATTGTTGATGCGCGGCTGCTAAACGACGGAGGTTTTTATAATCTGGCTGCTGTCCGATATACATGATAAAGTTATGAAATGGCAACTCGCGATACGGTTTAAGCGCTCCCCTATGAATCTCACCCGACTCGTAAATCACCGTGATGTTGTCGTCGGGAATGTTCGTAAACGCTTGAAATTCACGCTTAGTCGTCTCAGAGATTGTGATAATATGGTTGCTTGTATGCGCCACACGCTTAAACACGAAGCGCCCGACGAGCTGCTTAGCATGGTATAGCAGCCAATTTTTGTCGGAATTGTAGGTTTTGAACAAGGTCATATCATGTACAGTTGTAACGTGTTTGCCGCGGTATAAAATCGGCTGTTGCGGCATGCAAAAGTGCACTAAATCCGGTTTGAGTTTGTCGAGGTAGCGCTTGAAGCCGATCTGCTCGGCGAACGAATAGTTATCAAACTCTGCGACGCGCACGGTGAAGTTTGGTCTTGCTGGCTGCCAGTAGTGCTTGTCCTTGGCGCGTACGAGTACGCTATAGGAATTTTCATGGTCAATTTGCTGCAAATATTCCAGTAACTTGACGACGTATGTGCCTGTGCCAGAGTTAATGACGCGTGCGTCAATTGCGATATGCATTATGCGGTATCCTTTCGAAATACTAATAGATCATAGGTAAGATAATTCCAGGTAAGCGATACGATCGTACCAGCGAGTTTTGCAGCGAGAAGCGCAAACGATTCGCTATGTAGCACTGCAGTGCATAATGGCGAGAGCAGCCAGATAACACCGTTTTGCAACACCCACAGTCCGAACAGGGTAACGATGGTAAATAGCACTATTTCATGTTTAATGCTGCCGCTGCTTGAACGAAAGGTATATTTTTTGTTAGCGAAAAAACTAAAAATAAAGGCCAGCCCGGTCGACAGGGTATTGCCGACGATTTTCGGCAGCCCAAGATGTGTAAACAAGAGGAGCAGCCCAAAATCAAGCGCAGTGTTGATTGCGCCGACGATGCCGAAGCGAATGATTTTATTGTTTTTTATCATGCGCTTGGTGGTACTCCTCAATGAGGTAGAGCGGGCGTTGTTTTGTCTCGTTGAAAATTCGGCCGATGTATTCGCCGATAATGCCGAGAAAGATCATTTGCACGCCGCCCATGAATAAAATTACTGCCATCAGCGATGAATAGCCGGCGCCAGTTGGCACGCCAAATAATGGACGAATCACGAGGTATAATATGTAGCAAAACGCCAAGCACGATACGATTAGTCCGAAAACCGAAGCGATTCGTAGTGGCGCGGTCGTGAAGCTGGTAATGCCGTCGATTGCCAGGTTGATAAGTTTGCGGTAATTCCACTTCGTTTCACCGGCGATGCGCGGATCGCGGTCATAAAAAATCTCTTTCTTTTTATAACCGATCCAACTAAACATCGCTTTGGTATTGCGCTGCGATTCGCGAAATTGCTTAAGCGCGTCAACGCAGCGGCGATCAAGTAAGCGAAAATCGCCGGTGTCAATTTGAATCGGAATCGTGGTTGATGATTGCAGTAGTTTGTAGTACCACTGCGAGGTTTTCTTTTTGAGCCAGGTTTCGCCATCGCGGCTTTTGCGGCGGGCGTAGACGTCGTCGTATCCCTGTTCCCATAACTTGATCATGTCGGGGATTAACTCGGGCGGGTCTTGCAAATCGGCGTCAATGATGACGAGTGCATCGCCTTGTACGTGGTCAATGCCGGCGATCATAGCAATCTCTTTACCAAAATTGCGTGATAGATTGATATATGACACGCGACGGTTAGTTTTGGCGTACCGCTTGATGATTTCAAGCGTTTCATCGCGGCTGCCGTCGTTGACAAAAAGGAATTCGAAATAGTAGCCCTTGACTGATGTCGTAAGCGCATCAAGCCGCTCAAAAAGCGCCGCGAGCACAGCTTGCTCGTTATAGGCAGGAATGAGGACAGAGATAGTCTTTTTCATGGGATTATTATATCATTTTACACGTGCTATTAGCTTGTCGATCGATGTCGCAGTTACAGCACCGGCGGCTTGTAAACGAATTGTCTTTGTGGCGGCAGATTCAAGCTCGTTTGTGCCGAGAATTGCTCCGGCGTGCCCAAGCTGTACACCGCGTGGTGCATGGTGCCCGGCAATATACGCATACACCGGTTTGCTGATGTGTTGCTTAATATGATCGGCGGCGGTAATCTCGCTCGTGCCGCCAATTTCACCAATCATAACGATACGTGTAACGTCTGGATCGCACTCAAAGAGATTAAGACAGTCTGTGAAGCTCATACCGCGCACCATATCGCCGCCGATACCGATGATGTATCGCTGCCCGAAACCAGCCTGCGTCAGTAGCGACATAGCTTCGTAAGTAAGGGTGCCGCTGCGGCTGACAATCGCCGTGTCGCCAGGTACTGCCAGTGACGCTGGAATGATACCCAGCAGCTGTCTGCCTGGTAATAGCACGCCGGGGCAATTCGGACCGATTAAAACCGAATGGCTAAGGCGTAGTTTTTGTTTAATCTCGAGCATATCATGTACTGGTACACCTTCGGTGATACAGACGATGAGCGGGATTTGCGCCTGAATAGCCTCTAAAATAGCGGCTTTGGCGTACGGCGCTGGCACAAAAATCACGGAAATATCAATGGCAAAACGTTTTTTGATATCGCTAATTGTTCGGAAGACTGGTACGCCGTGAACTTCGGAAATAGCTTGATTAGGCGAGGTGCCAGCAACGATAGATGTCTTGTAATCAAGCATGTTTCGCGCATGAAACCGGCCGTTTTTGCCAGTGATTCCCTGAATTATGATATTTTTGCCAGTGAAAAGCTGTGGTGTCATGAAATGTCCTCCAGGATTGTTTCTAAACTGTCGAATAGTGGCAGATCATATTGCGCTAGCAGTTGGCGGGCTTCAGATTCGCGGTTGCCAGATAGGCGAATGGCGAGTTTTGGTAGGTCAGGAATTTGCCGCTGGGCATCGATAATGGCGCGGGCCACTTCATCGCAGCGGACAATGCCGCCGAAAATATTGATGATAATCACCTTGATATTATCGAGAGTAGTGATTTGACGGAAGCAAGCGAGGACTTTATCAGAAGTAGCTGTACCGCCGATATCGAGGAAATTAGCTGGCTCCAGACCGCTTGCCGCCACCGCATCGACCGTTGCCATGGCGAGTCCAGCGCCATTAGCGATTGTAGCAATCTCGCCTTCGCGATTGAGTATGACGAAATTGTGTTCAGTAGAGTTGTCTTCGAATTGCCAATCCAAGTGACGAAAAGCAGCTGCGTCGTCAACGGTAATTTTAGCGTCGCCAGCGATTAACTTACCGTCTTTAGTTAGAATTAACGGATTAATTTCGAGCAGTAGGCAGTCATTGTAAATAAAACAACGATAAGCATTTTCAATAATGTCTTGCAGCGAGAATGCTTTGTCAGCAATATCGAGATAATCAGCGAGCTCGTCAGCTAAAGCGTCGAAATTCTCATTGGTGATATCACGCCGAAAAAAGGCTGCAGTATCTTGGCTCTCAATTTCGACGCCTCCACCAGTATGGGCAAGCAGCTCAATAGCGGCGGTTTGGCGATTGATATTTAAAGAAAAGTAAAATTCACGGCTGATATCAAGGATTTCTTCGGCTAGCAATTTTGATGGTAAAAACCCCTTTATCTTGAGCGTAAACATTTTTCTGGCAACAGATTCTATATCTGACTGCTGACGGACTATTTGTACGCCGCCAAGTTTGCCGCGCCCGCCTATGGTAACCTGCGATTTCAGAACGATCGGCGCAGCGATATTTTGCAATTTATTAGCGATGAAAATTTTGCCGCGCGGTATCGGCACTCCAGACGCTGATAGTAGGTTTTTGGCTTCATATTCTAGCAGGCGCATATGGGTTATTCCTCCCCGTAGAGCGTGTTTTGAACTAAAAACGTTCTACGGGTATTATTCATCTAAACTTTCCTGCATATAACGATAAACGATTGATATAATCTTTTTACATCTTTGTTGGCATTTTGATATAGTAAATTATTAAAAGCTGTTTCTCTGAAATCGCGGATTGGTTTGCTCAAAAGTGCATGAATAAATGATTGAGTGCAACCTTCGATATGGTTAAAATCAAACACAATCATATTATTATTTTCTAGGTTGGGTATGATTAGCTTTGTGCGTATGGTTTTAGCTATTTCTTTATTCTCAGCAAATTTCCCTGCTTCGTTGTACATTTTAACGGTAATCGTCATATAAAACGGGGCTCCCTGTATTTAGCACGTTTTCTTTCGCGTATCGCGTTATCATATACTAGGCTAATCATTTCAAGAAGTGCATCAAAAGCCTCGTTATTATCTAGCGATATGTCAATGGCAACTAGGGTTCCTTGAAAATCTGGAGCGGTATTAATTTCGCGATGAGGATCTCGTGTTGGGTCAGCATAAAGTCTTGGAGTTTTTGTGCGCCGATCGTGTTTTGTAAGCTTATATTCTCCTTTACCGCTATAAATTAAAAAATAGCTACGGGATATTTTTGCAATTGATTTAATAAAGAATAGTCCAGCGCCAGCATTATCGTCAGTGCCTCCTTCTTGGCGTGTTGTTCCTGATATCCCAGGCGTAAGGGCGAGTTTTATAGCATCTATATCTGTGGCTGGATGCCAATATTCTTGCATGCTTTTCCATATTCCAATCCCAGAATCGCAAATTCCGATACTAATCCGATTACTTTTTTTGTAATATTGTGCAGCTACTATAGCGCCATCTGAAGATAGGGAATGTTCTATAACGTTACGTACGAGTTCGCCTATAACATACTTAATTACGCGAGATTTTTCTTCTGGCAAGTGTAGTAAGGGGATCATATCTGAAATAAAAGCAGATTGCTCTTGCGGAGTGCTAATTACAGAAATGGGAATAAACCTACCAGATTCGTCTTTGTGGGTAATGCTAAATGGTGATGGTGTTTTAAGGTATGAATATAAGCCCATCCTGTCAAGGTAGGCGCCAGATTTTGGAGGTGTATCTATGGTAGAATTTAGTCTTCCAGCTTTTCTTGCTAGAGCAGCTGTCATAACCAAAATAGCAGGGTGAACATTAATCCATTTAGGGTTGGTAGAAATATGAAGTTCCGAGGGTTTTGATAGATCGGCTGATTCAAGGAAATTCTCAAAATTGCGGAGCATTCCTTGATTCGAGAAATGAATCTTCATAATAATAATTTTACCCGTAGAACGTGTTTTCTGTCAATATACGCCCTACGGGGTTATGAATTATCATAAAAATTTACAAAATAGAAGCGCTAAAAGCAGTTATGGGAATAGTTTATTTTCCAGTAAAAAACTTACGAAATTTCAGCAGCCCAGTTTGATTGGGCAGCGGCCCTTCGTGGATGATACTGCGGATGTAGTCGATGGAAACTTTGCGGTTTTTTTGAATAGACCAGCGTTTATGGTAGGCAGCAGGTTTACGAATTATTGAGGCTAATATACCTTTGAAAGCTGGCCAGCCGTTGCCGTGGCGGACGGCGCTGGCGAAAATTAGCCAATATGCCAGGAAAAAGCGCAGGCCAATATACCAAAATAACTTCCCTGGAACGTTTTTAATGAAAACTAACGGCAGGTTTTTGAAAGTGTTGTAAACAGCCAAGCCAGGAACCTTTTTGCTACTAGCGCCAACTTTGTGATAGGCGATGGCTTTGGGTGTAAAGCGGACCTTCCAGCCGGCTAACTGGGCGCGAAAACTGAGGTCGACATCTTCGTAATACATGAAAAAGTCCTCGTCGAACATATCGATATCGTCAAACATTGCCGCGCGATAAATCGCTCCGCCGCCAGTCGCGCCAAAAACTTCGCCAGGTTTGTCCGGTGCATTTTGGATAGGCTCGTCGCGATTTCTTGGTCCAGGCAAGCCCCAGGTGGTATAGAAAT
>CAJPSU010000002.1 GCA_905373345.1 Candidatus Saccharimonadota bacterium | reverse complement strand
TCGACAGCCTCATTGATAACTCGGCAGCGCGCGGCGGACGCGCCGTGAACGCTGCGGGCAATCGCCGCCGCCTGAAGAGCTTGAGCGATATGCTAAAGGGTAAGCAAGGGCGTTTTCGCCAGAATTTGCTTGGTAAACGCGTAGACTATTCGGGTCGTTCAGTGATCGTGGTTGGTCCGAAATTGAAAATCAATCAGTGCGGTTTGCCGAAGCAAATGGCAATTGAGCTATTTAAGCCTTTTGTCATCAGCTGGCTGATTGAACGCGAGTATGCGCACAATATTCGCTCCGCGACGCGCTTGATTGATGCGGGCGAGGCGGTCGTGTGGGATGCGCTTGATGCTGTAATTGAGGGCAAATATGTTCTTCTAAATCGTGCGCCGTCGCTGCACCGTTTGAGCATTCAGGCATTTCAGCCAAAACTGGTCGAAGGGAAAGCGATTCAGCTGCACCCGCTCGTAGCGAGCGGCTTTAACGCCGATTACGACGGCGACCAGATGGCGGTGCACTTGCCGCTTAGCAAAGAAGCGCAAGCTGAAGCGCGCGAGCTGATGAGCGCGGTCAACAACTTGTTGAAGCCGGCAGACGGCAGTCCGGTGTTAAACATCGGGCAGGACATCGTGCTTGGTAATTACTATTTGACGTACGAAAAGCCAAGCGTGCAAACCGATACGGTTGCGGTGTTTGCCGACAGCCGCGACGCTGAGCTAGCATACGATATGGGCGAATTGCACCTGCAGAGCCCGATCCGCATTCGTGCCAAGGGCGAAATCCGCAATACGACGCTCGGCCGCGTATTCTTTAACGAGATTTTGCCGGATGATTTTCCGTATAACAATAACGTGCAAACGAAGAAAGAGCTGAAACGCGTGCTGGCGCAAATCTTCGACAAATACGGCGCTGAAGAGACTGCTAAAACGGCAGACCGTATGAAAGGCTTGGCATTCCGATTTGCGACAGTAGCGGCAGTATCAACCGGTAAAGACGACTACGTGCACTTCAGCGAGACGGAGAGTTTCATTGCCGATGGCGATAAACGCGCGGCAGTGATTGCTGATCAGTACGATCAGGGGTTGATCACTGAGTCGGAGCGCTATAACCTAACAGTTGGCGCGTGGCGTACAGTTGATAATAGCGTGACGAAGCTGCTAAAAGAAAAGCTCGGCAGTATGGATACGAGTATTTCCGTGATGGTCAACTCGGGCGCGCGTGGTGATATTTCAAACGTAAAGCTTGCCAGTGCGATGATTGGTATCCAGGTGGACGCCGCTAACCGCGAAATTGAGCTGCCGATTCGTTCGTACTATACGCACGGTCTGTCGAGTCTGGAATCCTTCGTGGCGACGCGCGGTTCGCGCAAGGGTCTAATCGACACGGCGCTCAAGACAGCAGACTCTGGATATTTGACGCGGCGCTTAGTCGATGTGTCGCAAGACGTATTTACGGTAGAGGATGAAGCGGGCGACGACGAAGGTTATACGATCTACCGTTCAGAGACCGAAGAGACGATGATTGACTTCGGTAACCGATTGTACGGACGCTACACGCGTGACGCAGTGCCAGGGCATATTGGTGAGAACGAGCTGATCACGCGTGAAATTGCAAATGCAATTGATGCCGACGAAGCGATTACCGAGGTGAAGATTCAGTCGATTCTGTCAACGAATAACCTAGAGGGTGTGCCACGTCGCAGCTACGGCATTGATATGTCGACCAACCGCCTGGTTGATCCTGCCGAGCCGGTTGGCGTGATTGCCGCGCAGTCGGTCGGCGAGCCAGGCACGCAGTTGACGCTCCGTACCTTCCATAACTCTGGCGTGGCAGGAAGCGACATTACGCAAGGTTTGCCGCGTGTCGAAGAATTGTTTGAAGCGCGCAATCCGAAAGGACAAGCATACATCACCGAGATTGCCGGTACGGTTGACGTCTGGGAGGACGGTCATAAGTATATTGTGCAAGTGACGCCGGAAACGGGCCGCGTTGAGCGATTGCCGCTTGAGGGTCGTACGCCGCTGTTGCAGGACGGTTCGGAAGTAAAAGTAGGTGATGTGCTTGCTGAAGCGACCGAGAGTACAAAGCCGTTGATCGCACCGTTTGATGGCGTTGTCGAGACGGCAGAGGGCACGATCGTGATTGCGTCAACGGCAGTATCGCCAGTGAAATATGAGATTCCGGGTACAGCGCAGCTAGTTGTTTCGGCAGGTGATCGTGTTGAGCCAGGCGATCGGCTAACAATCGGTTCGCTTAATCTGCACGATTTGATGCGCCTGAAAGGAACAGAAGCGACACAGCGCTACATCATCAACGAAGTGCTGCGTATTTACGCCGCCCAGGGCCAAGACGTTGCCGATAAACATCTGGAGGTCATTGTGCGCCAGATGTTCAGCCGCGTGCAAATTGAAGATCCGGGCGACAGTGAATTTGTGATGGGCGATATCGTCAGCAAAGCTCGTGTCGTGCGCGCAAACAAAGAGTTGGTCGCCGCAGGCAAAGAGCCGGCGCAATATACGCAGTTGCTGCTCGGCATCACCAAAGTGAGCATCTGGAGCGATTCATGGCTATCGGCGGCATCGTTCCAAGACACGACGCGCGTGCTTATTAGTGCCGCTACTTCTGGCCGCGCCGATCGCCTGCATGGCTTGAAGGAAAACGTTATCATCGGCCGCAAGATCCCTGTCGGTACGGGTGCAATTGCCCTCAATGAGGACGAGGACAATTCGCCGGCGGATGAATACGCGGAAGATGTTGAGTCTGAAGCAAACGACATCACACCAGACGTTGATTCGGAATCGTAGTCCGTTAAACTACGCTAGATTGAGGCGGCGCTCAAAAAAACACCTTTCTCATTTACGGGAAAGGTGTTTTTAGTACGCGATTATTCACATCAGTTTGATTTGCAGAGGCGGCTGGAATCAGCGCTTCCCGCCGTATTTCACGGTCTCAATTGTGCCAGTTGAGCGGCGGCGGCACGGCTGGTCGGCGTAGGCGCGCCGCTGATTCTCACCGGTAAAGTTTTCGCACTCTACATACACATCGCGGTTGCGGTCGCGGAAATAATACCACAAGCCGTCCGGCATCTGGTAGAACATGCCCAAATTATCAGGCGTCGTCATGCGCTGATTAGTAACCGCGCCGACTGGAATTTCAACCAGTTTGTACCCGCTGAGCGCGCCGTCTTTCGGCACTGGCTTGCCGATAAATCCATAATGCGCCGCGGTCGATGTAACGGCGCTGTACGCTTTGGCGAGCGGCTGCTGAGCGTCGGCGTATGGCGTGTAGGCAGATATATCCAAGCAGCGCAGCTCCGTCCAGTCGCCTTTGGTGTCGTGCTCTGCCGGATCGACGCTCAGCTGGCACACGACGTCATCACGCGTGAAATCAGCCAAATACGCCGTTTTTTCATCACCCTCGGAAAAAACTTTCTTGACGAACTTATCATAGTCCAGGCTTTTTTCGATTGACTCGCGCTGCTGCTTGCTCATTTCTTTCGGCACGTAGCCGGCAAGACTCTGCAAAATATCAACGTCCGGTATGACAGTGTAGAAATTCTTACCCTTCACCTTGATCGGAATTGTCAGCGGCGTTTTAGCTTTCTCTTGCCCCTTGAAATACACGGCCGTGCGTTCAATAGTTTGCTGCGCAGTGAGCGGGTCTAATTTGGTTTCGCCAGCCTTTTTCTGCTCGTTTGTAGTGCGCTTGGTTGATGATTGCGCGAACAACAGTATGACTGCGATCACGCCGATCGCCGCCGCGAGTAGCAATCCGCTGATCAGTATTACTTTGAGCACATGAAACGAGCGGACGCCCTTTTGGTGCGGTACGGGCTGCGCATATTTACCGTCCGAAAGCGGCTTCGGAGCCGCGTTCGCCGACGGCGAAACGTACCCCGGGTGTCCGGCATTTTCAATATCGCTATCATTCAAATTTCGTTGTGGATTCATGCTTATATTATACTATAACTCTTATGATTTAGCGCGAAAGCCGGGCGCGGGCGGCGAGCGCTTTACCGCGCACATACAATCTGCCACAATAGGCAAAAATAGGAAACGCATGATGAGCATAGAATACGAAGCAAAAATTTTACATATCAATACGGTGCAATTCGTACAGCGGGCTGAATCGCTTGGTGCGAAGAAAACCGGCAGTTACCAATTTCGTCGCTACGTGTTTGACACGATTCCAGCGCAGGCAAATAAATGGGTGCGCTTACGGACAGACGGTAGCCGCACGACGATCACATGCAAAGAAATCATGAACGATACGGTCGACGGGACGATTGAAAAAGAGATTGTTGTTGACGATTTTGATCAAGCGCTTGATGTGCTGGCGGCGCTTTATATATTAACCTATCCCTCCAAGAAAAAAGCCCAAGCGCACATTATACAAAACATGCAGCTTGGGCAGAAACAAAGAGTCACAAGAAAGAATAATCAATCAAACAGCTCTTTGTTATAGTAATACAGCTAAACCGCCAAGCAATCTAACTAGAAAACTATATAAAGGATAGCTCAAAGCAGTAAGCTATGATAGAGAAAAGAAAGGGAGCAAAAACCATAAGCCCGAAAAGCCTAGGCGGGAAACTCAGAACTCTAAACAGAGTTCGGAATGGAGTGCCGCCCCCATGCTTCAGATAAACCAAAGCATAGGGGGCGACAACAACGCCTAGGATCTACCGCCTGAACGGGCGGACCTTATCCAAGGCTCGCCGCCACCAGGGGCGGCGGAGGTGACTAAGGACGTCATCAAAGGAGATGACGTCCTTATTGTGGCGTGCTTCCGCCAGCGCCGCCTTGATGGCAGGGTCGGGGTCGGCGGCAAGCTCGTCGTCGGGCTCAGGCTCATCATACTCGTGGATGTAAAGCATAGCTGCTTTACCCCCTTCTTTTATCTCAAGTTTCTACTTTTCACACGGGATTGTGCGAAAAGCTGATATATATCATACTTGCCGCCCAAAGTCAATAGTTTGCGGTAAAATTCTGGTGCGATAAGTCTAAACAAACCAAAAACCGTCGCTCTAAAAATCAGCTTTATACATTATCCTATCTAGACAAAATGCCACCAGCCGTGCTATAATAACAGAGAGTTTCTCTGATTCGCCGCTGGGATAATCTCGGTACGTAAAATCAGACGCATGAGGCGGGTTGCTGCCGTGCTCATGTATCCGCAGAGCCTTTAGCAAGCTCCGCCAAGAGTATAAGTGTAATGAAAAGGAATGGGTGATTTATGCCAACCATCAATCAGCTGGTGCGCAAGTCGCGCAAGACGGCGGCAAAAAAGTCGAAGTCTCCAGCGCTTGGGCGCATTCATAATGCGCTGAAAGTTCGGTACTATAACCAAAATGCACCGCTCAAGCGCGGCGTGTGCGTGAAAGTGACGACCAAAACGCCAAAAAAACCTAACTCTGCGCTCCGTAAAGTTGCGCGCGTGCGTCTGACGAACGGATACGAAGTTTGGGCGTATATTGGCGGCGAAGGACACAACTTGCAAGAGCATGCAGTCGTACTCGTACGCGGCGGCCGCGTGCCAGACCTGCCGGGTGTGCGCTACCATATCGTACGCGGCGCGCTTGATTTGCAGGGCGTCTCCAAGCGTAAACAAGGCCGTTCAAAGTATGGTACGAAAAAGGAGGATAAGTAATCATGCCTCGTAAAGTCACGAAGAAATTGCAGCGCACTATCAAGCCGGATCGCAAGTATCAGAGTGTGCTCGTACAGCGCTTGATCAACAAATCAATGCTTAATGGCAAAAAGCAAGTTGCCGAGCGCGCCGTTTACAGCGCGCTTGAGCAGGCGGCGAAAACGCTTAAAAGCGAAGAGCCGTTGGAGGTTTTTGAAGCCTGTATAAAAAATATTAGCCCGGCATTTGAGGTAAAATCTCGTCGTGTCGGCGGTGCAAACTATCAGATTCCATTTCCGATTCAGGGCCACCGCCAGCAACATTTCGCGTTTATGTGGCTAGTACAGGCGGCGCGCAGCAAAAGCGGCATGCCGTATAGTAAACGCCTTGCGACCGAAATTGTTGATGCCGTCAACGAAACTGGTATCGCGTTTAAGAAAAAAGAAGACACGCACAAAATGGCGGAAGCCAACCGCGCTTTCGCGCATTTCGCGCGCGGCTAGGCGAACGCCGTAAAAAATAGAAGGGGCGTAAAACGCTCTCCCTGCGGAGAGCGTTTTGTTTTGCCGCGCATATGCTACAATAAGCGCATGCGTAATAAGAAATCTTT
Source organism: Candidatus Saccharimonadota bacterium (assembly GCA_905373345.1). Taxonomy (GTDB): domain Bacteria; phylum Patescibacteriota; class Saccharimonadia; order Saccharimonadales; family Saccharimonadaceae; genus Saccharimonas. The sequence continues at coordinate 19,241 of CAJPSU010000002.1, read as the reverse complement.
TAAGGTATTAATTACCGCTACTATAGTATCGGGCGTCATGCTGGTAGCAATTATCATAGCTGGATATATGATTATCCGCCAGAACCAGCAGAACAACGTCGCGGAAACGGCTCGCAACAAGCTTAGAGGAGTTATGCTAAGCGCTCAGCAAACGACCAAGCGTAGTGTCGTTTCCAAGCTCGGCTTCACTGTGCATTACGATAACGCGTTATTCAGCGCTTCGGCGCATGAAGCTACCGCGAAATCAAACAGCGATACATACAACGCTAATACCTATAAAGACGACGAGCTAAAAGTATCCCGCGGCTATAACCTTGTAGAGGTTGGATTTAAGAAAAGCGATCCAGGATTGTCCGGTAAGTCGAAGCTCGCAAATAGCGTTATTAGGCCGTATTTGTCAGTTCACACATCTCGTAAAAGAGATTATTTTGATCGCAGCACGATGCCCGAGCAATACAAAGATACAAGCAAATATTCAGATCTTGATTTAATGGCTTCGGTGAAAGTGAAGCAATTTCAAGAAAACGACCCAAACGACGAATGTAAAGTGAGCGACATAACAATCTCGGGCAAAAAGTTTAAGTTGGTTGACAGTACTCGTAAATCGAGATTTAGTCAAACAGAGCAAATCATTGGACATCGTTACTCCTATATGACCGTGCAAAATGACCGGCCGTACTGGCTGGAAATGACAGTGTACTCAGCGGTGCCAGAGAATGACAAGGCAGAGATTGAATCTCTTATCGCAAGCGTTTCGTTCCAGAAGCCAGACGAGAATTTATTGACGCGCGCAGACGACGCCGATAGTACGCCCGCAATTAAGCTTGCCGCTCAATCATCGTCAAGTTCATCCAGCAAAGGCGTAGACGATAAAGACATAACGAATATCCCATACGAAATCGACGATAGTTCTCTTATAAACGTTGTCGCAAGAAATCAGATAGCGACGGTTCGAGTTGGAGCATACCGCTGCGCAGATGTACGATATACCGCAGAAAATGGAGCGCAGCTAAACTTAACTGGCTTGTGTGTGCGCGGGATAGGCAGCGGCTCTATTGTGTCGAGCGACGGATACATTGCAACTAATGGCCACGTTACCGACATAAGGACTGCTGGCCTATTTGACAACGGCATCCAAGACAGTATGGTAGACGGGTATCTGAGTTTTCTCGTCCGAGCAGGCTATCTGACTCAGTCCGAGGCAAATCAGCTATTGGCGCGCGCAGAATCTGGTGATGGTGAAGCAGCGTCAACGCTACTGAGTTTTATTAACCGCGTGCCAAACAGTAATATTACCATCAGCAATGATCAATCGTCGTACATCATCCAGACTTCAAACGATCCGATTCGCTGGGACGCTAATGGCTGGGTGGCGACAAAGACTAACCTGATGGCAAAAAAGATTGATTCCGAAGTCGAAACGAACGACAGAGCCTTTAACCGGAATAGCAAGAAGACCGATGTAGCAATTTTGAAAGCAGACGGAGAATTTCCGGCAGTGGAATTGGGCGACATAAACAACCTGCATGAAGGATCTCAAATAACGGCGCTCGGATTCCCGTGGATTGTTGATAAGGGGCTAGATACGACCAACGCGACCACTGTGCCGACAGCGACGCAAGGCCAGGTAGACGGCATAGAATCTGATGCGGGCGGACATACGCTATTTTCCATGTCGGCGAAAATTGCATCGGGCAACAGCGGCGGACCGGCATTTGACGATAGCGGCAGGCAAGTAGGAATTAATACGTATGGGTCGGGCGGAGACAACTGCGAAGACTCAGGTTCTAAAAATAACTGTTTTGGGTCAGGGCTTGCACGCGACATAAAAGACCTTAAAGCTATGGCTCGCAAAAATAACATACGATTATCAAGCGACGGAGAATTGACTAAGCTATGGAAAGATGGTCTTGAAGAGTTCTCGCATGGGCAGTATTCTCGGGCAGCAACGTATTTCGAAAAGCTTAATAGTAAATATCCAAACAACTACCTAGTTTCGCGTATGTTGCAGATATCCCAAAACACGGCAGACAATTATGTTGAGGAGCGTTCGCCAGAACCTGCGCCAAGCGAAGAATACAAGGGCAATCCTAATGACGTTGAAGCCTACCGCGCCTACATTAAAAAAGAAGCGGAAAACGCGCTCGGCAAAAAGCCTAACAAGCCCGTTATTATCGCGGTAATCGTTATCGGGTCTATCACGGGTATAGCGTTTATTGCAGGGATTTGCTTGATTATCTACTTTGCGGTGCGCCGAAAGCCAGCCTTAGCTCCGAGCCAGCTCCCGCCGCAACCGCCATTTCCGCCGCAAAATTGGCCGCCGCAGTATTAGCCGTCTTATATTGGCGCACGCCAGGCACTATATTTACAAGAATAAATCTGATATAATAGCCAGTAATAGTAGTTTTTTGGTGGCAAAAAATAGCCAAAAACTCGGATAATATTATTTAAGTTAAAGGAAACCTCATGGCAACGAATGTTCCACTAAAAAACTTTAGAAATGTTGGTATTATTGCGCATATTGACGCAGGCAAAACCACGACGACCGAAGGTATTTTGTATCGCACCGGCATTAACCATAAAATCGGTGAGGTGAAAGGTGATGGCGACGGCGCGACGACCGACTGGATGGCGCAGGAAAAAGAGCGCGGCATCACGATTACGTCGGCGGCCGTAACATGCTTTTGGAAAGGCCATAAAATCAACATCATCGATACGCCGGGGCACATTGACTTTACCGCCGAAGTGGAGCGTTCGCTTCGCGTGCTTGATGGTGCGGTGACAGTATTTGACGGTAAAATGGGTGTTGAAGCTCAGTCTGAGACGGTTTGGCGCCAGGCGAATAAATACGGCGTGCCGCGCCTTTGCTTCATCAACAAGATTAACCAAACGGGCGGCGATTTTTACAAATCGCTGGAGAGTATCCACACGCGCCTCAGCAAGCAGGCGTTTCCGATTCATTTGCCGATTGGGTTTGAGAAGGACGTTTGCGGCGTGGTTGATTTGGTCGAAATGAAAGCTTACACTTACAAGGATTACACTGACCACGAGCTGATTGAAGGCGAAATTCCAGCGGACATGCTGGAAAAAGCACAGAACGCGCGCAGCCTGCTTGTTGAAAATGCTGTTGAAGCCGACGACGATTTAATGATGAAATTCCTCGACGAAGGCGAAGAATCAATTACGAAAGACGAACTAAAGATGGCGCTGCGCAAGCGCGTGCTGGCGGGCGATTTCTTCCTGGTAACGGGCGGCGACGGCCGCGGCGTGATCGTCGAGAAACTGCTTGATATCATGACGGATTATTTGCCAAGCCCGCTTGATGTCGACGAAATTTGGGGCAAAAACCCGAAGACGGGCGACGAGGTTGGCCGCAAGCCGGATAACAAAGAGCCGATGGCGGCGCTGGCGTTTAAGATTGCCGCTGATCCGTTTGTTGGTAAACTGATCTTTGTCCGTGTGTATTCGGGCGTACTTAAAGCTGGTAGTTACGTGCTTAACACGACAACGGGCGAGAAAGAACGTATCGGGCGTATTGTACGTATGCATGCCGATAAGCGCGAGGATATTGATTCGGTCGGCGCGGGCGACATCGCGGCGGTCGTTGGTTTGAAGAATACGTACACCGGTAATACATTAGCGGATGCGGCGCACCCGATCGCGCTTGAGTCGATTGAGTTTCCCGACCCGCCGGTATCAATCGCTGTTGAGCCGAAAACGAAAGCTGATCAAGAGAAAATGGGTATTGCCCTGCAGCGCCTCGCAGAAGAAGATCCAACATTCCGCATTCATACCGACGAAGACACTGGTCAGACAATTATGTCCGGTATGGGCGAGCTCCATCTCGAAATCCTCATCGACCGTATGAAGCGCGAATTTAACGTTGAAGCAAATGTCGGCGAGCCGCAAGTTGCTTACCGCGAAACCATTAAGGGCACGGCGGAGGTGCAGGGTAAGCATGCTAAGCAGTCCGGCGGCCGCGGCCAGTATGGTGATGTATGGGTGCGCTTTGAACCGAACGAAACTGGAAAAGGCTTTGAGTTTATCGACGAAATCAAGGGCGGCGTAGTGCCGCAAGAATACCGCCCGGCGGTGCAAAAAGGTATCGTCGAGACACTAAACGGTGGCGTCATTGCGGGCTATCCGGTAGTCGACGTCAAAGCCACGCTCTACGACGGTAGCTACCACGATGTCGACTCCAGCGAGCTGGCGTTTAGCTTGGCGGGTAGTTTGGCAGCGCGCGCTGGCATCAAGCAGGCTAATCCGGTGCTGCTTGAGCCGGTTATGCACGTTGAAGTGACGACGCCGGAAGAGTTCATGGGCGACATCATCGGCGACTTAAACTCGCGCCGCGGCCGTATCGAGGCAATGGAAGATTTGATGGGCGGCGCGAAACTTATCAAGGCGATCGTACCGCTCGCTAACATGTTCGGCTACACGAGCGATATCCGCAGCATGAGCCAAGGCCGTGCTGCCAGCACGATGGAGTTGGCGCACTACGAAGAAGTTCCGCCGAACGTAGCGCAGGAAATTATTGAGAAGCGCTCAAAGTAACCGCTCATTTCTGCAGCAATACGCAAAACCGAGGGATTATCATGCGCCCTCGGTTTTTCAGCTACATCCGTTCTAAGCGCGTGCTACGCCTTCATACACATATCGCGATACGGCTTCGTTGCAAGCGGAAGCGTGTCTATATCAAGTAACCGTTCCAACTTGTCAACAGTTTGAAGCGCTGCTGCTTTATCCGCAAGCGTTACCTCTGTTTCAATGAATGTTCCGACATTCGCAATTTCATCAATCGCGATTACAGTACTGGGATATGTTGCCGAAATAAATGTGCGCCGGAATTTAGTAACCGTCACTAGTTCTATCATGCCAAGGTTTGCGAGCAATTGTTTGGCGGTTGCCGCGCTGTTTGGCGCGATTGATAAATTTGTCTCTGGCTTCATTATCGCGCCATCGTTTGTACTTGTTGCCTGCGATGTTGCCGGCTTATATGTCACCTCGGCAAACCCATCGCGTTCACGCACGCGCAAACACTCAACAGTCTGCATGAAATCAACATCGGGGCGGGAATAATAAGTATCATTTTCGTGCAATTGGCTAGTCTGTGCAAAGCCGTGCGCTTTTAGCATTGCGATAAACGTATCAACGCTACCGGTAAATATGCGTTTGCGTTCAACTTCAATGAGGGGTTTGGTCATTGCAAGGCCTTTCTTAAAGGGGTGTAGTGTCAAAAGTTATATTTATTATCCCTCTTTTCCAAGCATTGTTCAAGTAGTTTATTCAGAATGATTCGGCTATTGCGTCGCTGCTTGCTAAATTATGCCCAGCTCTCAACAATACTATTAACATTGGCTAGAGAACTAATACTTGCGCTAATCCGTCTATCCGCTTATACTAAATTTATATGCGGTGGGCAGCAAAGCAGAAAAAAGTAGTTGCACGGATAAAATGGTTAACGCTTGGCGCGCTCGTGGTCGCGGCGATCGGCTATATGTACTGGGACACTGAAATCAATCCGGGCAGCGCCCAGCACACCAGCTCATCGGGTAGCGGGCTTGAGAAAACGCTAATTATGGGCACCGACCCCGGTTTCAAGCCGTTTGAGTACAAAAACGGACAAAATGTTGTTGGATTTGATGTCGATTTGGTGCGTGAAATTGCTAAAGACACGAACCGCTCGCTACAGATTGAGGAAATATCGTTTGACGGTTTACTGCCGGCGTTGCAAGCTGGGCGGATTGACTTAATTGCTGCCGGTATGACTGTCACGCCGGAGCGTGCTAAAAACGCTACTACCTACTATTCGGCGGCGCAAAAGGTTGTCGTGCCGAAAACTGGCTCGACGGTTGAGTCGGTTGATGACTTGAAGGGTAAACGTATCGGCGTGCAGCTCGGTACGACAGGCGACACGCTGGCGCATAAAATCACAGGCGCGTCGGTCGTGCAATTGCCCGCGACATCGAATGTTATGCAAGAGCTGAATGCACGGCGTATTGACGCGGCAATCATGGACAACGGTCCAGCGACGCAATATTTAGCGACAAATCCGAACCTCACCATGCTGGCGCGTGACTTAACGAAAGAGGACTACGCTATCGCTATTAAGAAGGGTAATGCTGAGTTACTCAAGCAAGTGAACGATAGCATCAAAGCCATGAAGAAAGACGGGCGCTACGACGCGCTCGTCAAAAAGCATTTCGGAGCAGCCGCGCCATGAATACGTTTGAGATTCTCTTTGGCGGCGATCGCTATTTATATCTGACGCGCGGACTAGAGGTTACGCTGCTGCTCACGGTATTTTCGACGATTATTGGTATCGCTATCGGGCTGGTGATTGCGCTCATGCAGCAATCGCAGTGGCAGCCGTTCAAACACCATAAGCCATCGCGGTTGCAGCGCTGGCGTCCGGTTGCGTGGTTGGCAAATATCTATACCGTTATCATTCGCGGTACGCCGTCGCTCGTACAGCTGTTGATCATGTACTACGTCGTGTTCGGGTCGTACCGCAGCGTATCAAAGCTATGGATCGCAAGCCTAGCCTTTGGCATTAATAGCGGTGCGTATATCGCAGAGATTATTCGCGGCGGTATAGAGGGTGTCGATAGCGGGCAAGTTGAGGCGGCGCGATCGCTGGGGCTTAGCCGCTGGCAAACGATGCGCTACGTCGTCTTGCCGCAGGCGTTGAAGACCTCGTTGCCGGCGCTCATCAGCGAATTCATCACCTTACTAAAAGAAACGTCAATCGTCGGCTGGATCGGTATGAACGACCTCATGCGCGGCGCTGATAATATTCGCTTCCAAACTGCCACGGCATTTGAGTCACTCTTTGCTGCCGCATTACTATATTTGGGGCTCACGACTATATTCACGCGCTTGATGCGGCGCGTCGAAAGGAGACTGAAAGAAAGTGATTAGTATCGAAAACTTGCACAAAAAATACGGTAAAAACCACGTGCTGAAAGGGATTAACCTACAAATCGATCAAGGTGAGGTTGTTGTAATTCTCGGTTCAAGCGGCGGCGGCAAAAGCACCTTGCTGCGCTGTATCAACATGACCGAAACGCCGACTAGCGGGCGCGTGTGGGTGAACGGTATTGATATGACGGATCCGCGCACAAATCTCAATCAAGTACGCGCCGACATTGGTATGGTGTTTCAGCAGTTCAACTTGTTCCCGAATATGAATGTCATTGATAACATCATGCTAGCACTTACGAAAGTGCGTAAGCTGTCGCGGCGCAAAGCGCGCCAAACCGCGCTTGAAGCGCTCGAAAAAGTCGGCTTGCGCGAAAAAGCTAACGAATTCCCCAGCCATTTATCGGGCGGACAGAAGCAGCGCGTTGCGATCGCGCGCGCCATGGCGATGCAGCCAAAGGTCTTACTCTTCGATGAGCCAACTAGCGCCCTCGACCCAGAAATGGTCGATGAAGTGCTAGCGGTCATTCGCAAACTCGCCAGCACCGGTATCACCATGGTGATCGTCACGCACGAAATGTCGTTTGCGCGTGATGTTGCCTCGCGCATTATATTTTTGGACGGCGGCAAAATCATTGAAGACGGCACGCCTGAAAAAGTCATCAAACGCTCGCGCCATGCCAAAGTTCGCTCGTTCTTCGAGGCGCTGACGAATTAGCATAAAAATAGTAAAAAATCCCGCAAAAAATCCTTGACAAACCACAACCGCTTTGCTGCAATTCCCCTCAGAATAGACTTAACACACAAAAGGAGAAACAACCAAAAACAAAGCATATAACATAACCCGAAACCCAACCGCGATAGACCACCACCTATAGCGTCATGTAATCAAAACACAATATCAAATACCAATAATATCTTTAGATAAAACAAAAGATAGAAAAGGAACAAAAATACAATCATATTAGGGTGGCATCGTCTCCGCAACTATACGGCTGGCTCTTCAGCTGTTCACTCACCAACTGCTAGCACGCATACAGGCACACGCACAGTAACCGCTAGCAGGCATAATTCCACACACACACACTGAAAGCGCGCGGGCTAGCCCGCAGGCACAGTAACCATACGGCTGCTAATACTCGGCACACTTCTATCCAGTATGCTTCCGGCCTCCATCTCTTTCGTAAAAACCGGCTCGTTCCGGTTTGTTTAGCGTTTATGCTGGCTGTCTGTACCGGTACGGTAAGCTATCTTGCTGTAAACCGCCAAGCAAATGCTGCTTCAGCACCATCATCTCCAACTAACGTCTCTCTCAGTGCCGGTAACGCCAGCATTACCGTATCATGGCATAGCCCAATATCACTAGGCGGTGGCTCACTGACAAACTACATCATCGAACACCGCACCCTTGGTGCCGGCAGCCGGACAACTAGCAATGCTGCTCCTACTGCTACATCGCATACTATCTCCGGCCTCACTACGACCACAAGTACCAAGTACGCATTGCTGCTAAAACAGCCTCCGGTACAAGCCCCTACGCGCCAATCCTCCTTGCTATACCGCATGCTACTCCAACTATCTCTCAGGTCAACCCAGCAACAGACGTCACGCCAGGCCAAACCATCACCATACAGGGTAGCGGGTTCTTGCCGAAGGGGAAGACGATTGTGCAGGTGGCAAGCAATGACGAGTCCTCTTATGCTCTCGCTTCAGATGGCACAGTATATAGTTGGGGTTTTAATAGCAATGGTCAGCTTGGCGATGGTACAAACACCAACTCCAACGCCCCTGTCGCCGTAAAGACTACCGGCACGCCGATGGACGGCAAAACAATCGTACAGGTTGCAGCTGGCGCTCCTTATTCTCTTGCTCTCGCCTCAGACGGTACAATCTACTCCTGGGGAAATAATAGCAAAGGTCAGCTCGGAAATGGCACAACAATAAATTACGCTGTTCCCGTAGCCACCTCTACTACCGGCAACTCCGCTCTCGCTCCCTCCACCCCCAAAATAACCATCGGCGGCGTTCCCGCTACAGACATCACAATTGTAGACAGCAACACTATCACCGTGAAAGTCCCTGCTCATGCCAACGGTCTTGTCGACATTACAGTTGATCTTGGCAATGGCGACCCGCTCTACAAAGTCACTAAAGCAAATGCCTTCCGCTACGGTCCAGCTCCCGTCACACCAGGCAGCGGCGGCTCTGGTAGCACACATGGCGGCAACGGCCAGCGTTACCGCGGCTCCCGCTCAGGCGGTACCCTCGCTAACACCGGCGATAACCTGCATGGCTGGACGGAATTGCTATATATTTATGGGCATCCGAGCTTTCCTGGGCGTAGTTTGGCGAAGCTGAATGATGAGGAGTGGCAAGAATATTTGGCGGCAATTGAGACGGTTGATGGATTTGTGATGCTGCGGGATTATTTGGCGACAATATAAAACGCTCCAATACCAAACAGGAACATAAATCACCCAAAAGTAACGGGTGGTTTATGAGGCGCAAGACACCCCGCCTCGCACCTTTCCTATGTTTTGGTATTATATTCATATTACAACTAAAGAATTAGCCAATGTCAAATTACTAGCCGTATGCCATCAGCAGGGTGTATAATAAGCCTATCAATGAATCATAAACAAAGGAATACATATGAATATCAAACCTCTAGACATAGTATCTATGATAGGTATTATTATCGTAGTATCAAGTAGCGCTATCTCTACATATATTGCCGTAAAAGCAAGCAAGAAGCAAAAAACTCAGCAAGAAAAAGGCGCTAAAACTAAAAAGGTAGAACCGAACAGCCCCGTAGCAGGCACTAGCGAACTCCGCGCCGAACTGGATGATTTGAAGAAACGAGTCGCAGCGCTGGAGAAGAAGTAAGTAGATAATCTCGCCTCTAATCTTGCCTCTTGCATCGTGAATCTTTTTCTCAAGATAGGAGATCTAGGTATGAGGTTGTAATGTGTGGGCGACCCCAGTTCACCCAACTAACCCGTAAAGCCATAGTAAACCGCAGGAATACTATTGGGCTGGCGAACAGTTCTGGCTGGTTAGCTCTTGTCATCCATTCTAGGCAAAGAGAGTCTAGCTGTCTCGTCAGGATTCTTCCGCCGAACAGCTTTCCGAGCATGCCGCTTCGTCACGCTCCAGATATTCTCTCCTTGGTTGGTACCGGCAAAGCGCCCTTTGCTATGATTCCAACCCTCATGAACGTAGCCAAGTAGTTCTAGCTCGTCATACGCCCACCATTTGTCACTCGCCACTAGGCTGCCTGCTACGATGTAATCCTGAACAAATTGTTCAAGCGGTTGTCTATCCCGGCTGTCGGTAATGCGTAGGGCAATGCGCCCGGTCGTAGTATCTTTAGCGCCAACTACGATGTGCTGAGGCTGTTTGGATCGCCTCTTGCCAAAGTAGCTTTCATCTACTTGTACCACACCCTCCAGCATGGCGGTGAGCTTGCTGCTGTCAGGTAGTTGCTTGCGGAATCGGGCAAACCAGCGCCGAACAGTAGTATAGCTTACGCCAGCTAATAGGTATGGCGTTTCCGTTGAGCGTTTTGTTTGCCAACAGTAGAGCAGGATGAACAGCTGCCGGGGACTTAGCTTCATGCCGTATAACCAGCTAGCGCGGTAGCTGGTAGGCCGGTATTTCTTGCGGCACAGTTTACACCACAGATATTTGTTGCAAAGTTTTCACGAAGACCCGCATGGCAGCGAGGGCAAGATACCTCATCGCCAAAGACTAGTTTGTTAAGGATCTGCCAGTATTTCTTGTTACTGGCAAACTTTGGTGTGGTAGACATTAGGAACATCTCCTTTCACTTAGTTGCTATTCACTCCTAAGTTTACGGGATGTTCTGGTTTAGTTTAATGGACCGCCGTTCCAGGTGTTTACATAATCGACGTCTTCCACTATAATTAAAGACAACGCGCGACGTGTTTTGTCTGAGGTGCTTTAGTATCTCGGCGGCAGCTCGCGTCGTGAATATCATCAATATTAAGTTAGGAGAAATACCTCTATGGCAGACTTTGACCGTTCAAAGCCTCACATCAATGTCGGTACCATGGGTCACGTCGACCACGGTAAAACGACTTTGACCGCTGCGATCACTCATGTGCTCGCGAAGCGTCTTCCCAGCGACGTGAACAAAGCGCGCGATTACGCTGACATCGACAACGCGCCTGAAGAAAAAGCGCGCGGTATCACTATCGCGACTTCGCACCAGGAATACGAGAGTGAGAAGCGTCACTACGCGCACGTTGACATGCCGGGTCACGCTGACTACGTCAAGAATATGATCACCGGTGCTGCACAGATTGACGGTGCAATCCTTGTGGTTGCCGCTAACGACGGTCCACTGCCGCAAACGCGCGAGCACGTGCTGTTGGCTCACCAAGTGGGTGTGCCAAAAATTGTCGTCTTCTTGAACAAGATGGACTTGGCAGACCCAGAATTAGTCGAGTTGGTCGAAATGGACGTTCGCGAACTGCTCACCAAGAACGGCTACGACGGCGACAACGCACCGATCATCAAAGGCTCGGCGACCAAAGCACTTGAGGGCGACAAAGAGGCTGAAGACGCAATCATGGAATTGGTCAAAGCGATGGACGACTACTTTGAATTGCCAAAACGCGATCTGGATAAGCCGTTCTTGATGCCGATTGAAGACGTCTTCTCAATCAAGGGTCGTGGTACAGTCGCGACAGGGCGTATTGAGCAGGGTGTCGTAAAGATTAACGACCCAGTAGAGATCGTTGGTTTGAAACCGACACAGAGTTCAGTCGTCACTGGTATCGAGGCGTTCAAAAAGACGCTCGACCAAGGCCAAGCTGGCGACAATGCTGGATTATTGCTGCGCGGTATTGAGCGCGAGCAAATTGAGCGCGGTCAGGTGATTGTGAAACCAGGCACGCTGACGCCGCACACTGAATTCGAAGCTGAGGTGTATATCTTGAAGAAAGAAGAGGGCGGACGTCACACGCCGTTTAGCAAGGGCTATAAACCGCAGTTCTACTTCCGCACAACGGACGTGACGGGCGAAGTTGAGCTGCCGGCCGACAAAGAAATGGTCATGCCTGGCGACCAGGTGACATTCAAGGTCAAACTGCTTGCGCCGATTGCGATGGACAAAGGTCAAGATTTCGCGATCCGCGAAGGCGGTCGTACCGTCGGTGCTGGTGTCGTTACCAACATCATTAAGTAGCTGTTGCTGCTTTTGCAACAATACCCCCGCTTATGTAAGCGGGGGTATTTTGGTTGTATTACAAAAATATGAAGATTATACCGTAGATAGTCAAAACCCCACCCTAGCAGGAGCGAGGCTCGACTGCTAGGACGGGGTAGATCTTACTTGCACTCAGGACTGTCAGGGACGGCTGTAAGGCCACCCCGGCGGTCACCCTCAAACCAGTAGATGAGGGTCGTCCCGTCGCATCGCTTATAAAAGCTAGGGACGTTGTTGTCAGGAAAAACCCGGACAATCCCCTCCCGGGGATTGTTGACTTGTGTCTCTCGTGGGGAAGCGCCACAGGATGCCATCACCATGCAAGCGAATGCGATGGCAAGTGCAGCGAAGATCTTCTCCAACTTCATGACTCCTCCAGAATCAATCGCGACTATCGCCGAGTGCGATAAGCCTATACGTGATATAGTATCATAAATTTTACACTGTACGCAACCTAGCGGTAGGTTTGCCTTGTGCGAGAAATCATGCTACAATTACACGGTAAATCATAAATCGTTCTGCGATAACTCGGTCAGACGCTAACAAAACCGATTCGAACCGAGGTTACGCGGGAGCAAAGGAGTAATTATGGCAGACGCCAGTAACCAGGGTCTGAAGATCCGCATCCGCCTCAAGGCATACGACCACAAACTTATCGACCAGTCAGCGAAGCAAATCGTCGATACAGCGATCCGCACCGGTGCGACTGTTGCCGGTCCTGTGCCGTTGCCGACGCGCCGCAGCACCTACACGGTGGTAAAGAGTCCGCACGTGTATAAGACGGGCGGCGAAGCGTTTGAGATGCGCGTGCATAAGCGCCTGATTGACATCTCAAACGCTAGTCCAAAGACCATTGACAACTTGCAGAATTTGTCGTTGCCGGCCGGTGTCGACGCAGAGATTCGGATGTAATTCGGGCGTTCTATCTCAAAATAGCCTCGTCAAACGCGGGGCTATTTTTGTAGGTAGAATATGCACTCCATGATATATTTACGATAATTTTTACCTGAGCCGGCGGCAAATCAGTCGATAGCCATGCCGCATATGCTATACTGATGATATGTCACGCAAACACAAACAGCGTACCTACGCACGTAATCGTATATTTAGCCGCCGCGGCAACGAAAAATTGCAAGAACCAGACGGCTTTTATCTGTTGAAACTGGTCGTTGTGGCGATACTGGGAACGTTGTGGCTGAAGTTCCGTACACCAGCCAGCGCGGGCACGGTAGTGGTCAATGCGCTGCCGGTCGGGTTGGCGGTAGGCGTGCTGCTCGTGCATTGGCTGGAAACATCGCCGATGAACCGCAAGATTTGGTACGCAACGCTGCTGATTATCGCAATTGTGAGTTATTTTTTGCCGGCGGGAATCGTTATTTAACTTGTTTTTTCAGCGCGCTGCTTGTAGAGAAAGCCTCTTGACTCAACCCCCTATAACATGCTAAGCTAGTAGATGTAATTTATTACGTAATAATAACTTGACTCGCGCGAATTGGTAAGTCCTTTCCGGATACTGCCAGCCGCCGAGGCTTTTAAATGGGAGCAAGAGGGCAATGAAAGCACTTCTCGGTACCAAGATTGGTATGACCCAAATCATCGGCGAGGACGGCGTTACGACTCCAGTGACGTTGATTCAAGCCGGGCCTGTGACTGTGACTCAGGTCAAGTCTGTCGAACGCGACGGCTATAACGCAGTCCAGGTTGCTTATGGTGAGGGTAAGAACCTGAGCAAGGCCGTGGCTGGCCATGTGAAGCCAGCTAGTGTAACCCCGAAAGAGATTCGGGAATTTCGCGTCGACGACTTAGGCGAGGTAAAAGTCGGCGATACGTGGAATGTCGCGGAGTTTGAGCTCGGCGACATAGTGGACGCGACCGGTATCAGCAAAGGCAAAGGTTTTGCTGGAACGATTAAGCGCCACAACTTCAAACGCCACCGCAAAACGCACGGCGGCAAGGGTAACACGCGCAAAGTCGGTTCAATCGGCAGCATGTATCCGCAGAAAATTTTCAAAGGCAAGCGCATGCCGGGCCACATGGGCGCAGAGCAGGTAACGGTGAAAAACCTGAAAGTCGCCTATATCTCGGCGGACGACAATTTGATTGGCGTCAAAGGCGCGGTGCCAGGCCCGAAAAAGGGCTTAATCAAGATTAAGTTAGGAGGTGCTAAGTAATGGCTGAATCAACCAAGCCAGCAAAAGCAGCCTTGCCGAAGGAAGTGTTCGGGGTTGATGTGCCGAACCACGAGCTGCTGAGGCTCGCGTATGACGCGTTCCTTGCGAACAGCCGCCAGGCAAGTGCGACCACTAAAACGCGCGGTGAAGTACGTGGTGGTGGTAAAAAACCGTGGAAGCAAAAAGGTACTGGGCGTGCCCGATTCGGTAGCACGCGTAACCCGATTTGGCGCCACGGCGGCATCGTTTTCGGTCCGCGTGGTAACGAAAATTATAAGCTAAAGCTATCGAAAACTAGCAAACGCGTAGCAATACGTCAAGCGTTGACGTTGGCGAATGAAGCTAAGAAAATTACTGTCAGCGATATTAAAACAACCGGCAAAACTGCCGAAATCGCAAAGTTTATTGCTGACAAGAAATTCAAACGCGACCGCCGCGTTCTGCTCGTTGTTGACGAGAAAACGCCGGAATTGATACGTGCGACGAATAACCTACAGAGTGCCCTCTTGATTCGTGCGCAGTATTTGAGCGTGTATTACGTGCTAAACGCCGATCAAATCATCATGACGCCAGCTGCCGTGAAGGCAATTGACGCATGGCTGAACCTGAAGGAGGACAAGTAATATGAAATTAGTACTCGTTACTCCGCGCGTGAGTGAAAAATCGTATCGCTTGGTCACTAACCAGAATACCTACATATTTGATGTGCCGATGAGCGCAAACAAAAACGACATCAAAGCAGCAGTCGAATCGCAATTCGACGGCACGAAAGTCGCAAAAGTAACGACGCTTGTCCAGAACGGCAAGTCAATACGCTACAGCCGCGGCAAAAATCGCTACCCGGGCACAACCTCGCGCCAGGACAGCAAAAAAGCCTACGTTACACTCAGCGAAGGCAAAATCAAAGTATTTGAAAAAGAAGAAGTCAAGGAGGAGAAGTAATGGCGATTAAAGCATACAACCCAACCACTCCGGCTCGTCGCGGCATGACTTCGCAGGATCTGAGCGACATCACAACCCGCAAGCCGCTGAAAAGCCTGGTGAAAGCCGGCAAGCAGCGTGCGGGACGTAACAATACTGGTAAGATTACGGTGCGCCACCGCGGTGGCGGCGTGAAGCGGCGCTACCGTTTAGTAAATCACCGCATGCCAGCTGGCATGGTGCTAACAGTTGAGGAAATTGAATACGATCCAGGTCGCAGTGCGCGCATTGCTCGCGTGAAAGATCAGCACGGTTTGTACCACTACATTCTTGCCGACACGCAGATGACAAAAGGCGCAGTAGTTAAAACTGGCGCCGAAGCACCAGTTGAAGCAAGTAACCGCTTACCACTTGTAAATATTCCGGTAGGTTCACAGATCTACGCGATCGAAATTAACCCGGGCAAAGGCGCACAGATGGTTCGTTCAGCTGGTACAAAAGCACAGCTTATGGCGAAAGAAGGAAACTATGCGATGGTACGCATGCCGTCGGGTGAAGTTCGGCGCTTCCGCTTGGAATGCGAGGCGTCGCTTGGCGTCGTTGGTAACGTACAGCACCAGAATGTCAAGTTAGGCAGCGCTGGTCGCCGCCGCCGTATGGGTTGGCGTCCAAGCGTGCATGGTAAGGCAATGAACCCAGCCGATCACCCGATGGGTGGCGGTGAAGGTAAGACTGGTCCGGGTCGCATTCCGAAAACGCCATGGGGTAAACCGGCGATTGGATTCAAGACTCGCCGCCGTAAATCAACTAACAAGATGATTGTCCGCAGTCGTCACGAAGCTAAGAGGAAGAGGTAATCTATGAGTCGATCACTCAAAAAAGGTCCATTCGTCGACTGGAAGCTTGCCAGGAAAGTGAAGGCGCTGAAGATTGGCGATCGCACCGTTATTAAAACATGGGCGCGCAGCAGTACAATTACGCCTGAGATGGTTGGTTTTACTTTTGCAGTACACAATGGGCGCGTGCATGTGCCAGTGCTGATTAGCGAAAACATGGTCGGTCACAAGCTTGGCGAATTCTCGCCGACACGCAAGTTCCGTAAGCACGGGGGCAAGGAGAAGTAGCCATGGCTGAAGCAGAAGTTTATACTGTTCGCGCTGAAATTCGCGGTGTTGACCAAACGCCGCGCAAAGTCAGTCTCGTGGCTGCGCTCGTACGCGGTCGTACCGTTGCCGACGCAGTGGTGATTTTGGATCACACGCCGAAACGTGCTGCACTTGCGGTGAAGAAAGCGATCCAATCGGCTGCTGCTAACGCGACGAACAATCATAATTTAGACGCCAAGAGTTTAACGATTAGCACGCTCAGCGTTACTGCTGGTCCGCGTTTGCGCCGCTACAAGCCGGCAAGCCGCGGCCGCGCATTGCCGTTCGCTAAAAAATCAAGCCACATTCTCGTTGAGGTCTCAGGCGTTGAGAAAGTTATTAAAAAACCAGCAAAGAAAGCTGAATCAAAAGCAGCAAAAGAGGAGAAGAAATAATGGGTCAGAAAGTTAACCCGATCAGCTTCCGCCTTCAAACCAGCAAAAACTGGAATTCGCGCTGGTTCGCCAGTAAGAAAGACTTTGCGGTTTGGCTGGCGGAGGACGGTAAAATCCGCGACCTAATTGAGAAGCGTTTTGCATCGCGCCCGACAATTGCGAACGTCGAAATTGAGCGCAGCGCTAATCTCGTTACAGTCACAATTCATACAGCGAAAGCCGGTGTGGTAATAGGTCGCGGCGGTGCGGGCATTAACGAGCTGAAAAAGGTAATTGAAAAGGTCGTGAGCCTGCCGGTTCGTATCAATGTTGAAGAAGTTCGCCGTCCGGAATTGAACGCCAAGCTCGTTGCTGAAAATATCGCGCATCAGTTAGAACGCCGTGCGAATTTCCGCCGCGCAGTTAAGATGGCAATTCAAGGCAGCCGTAATGCTGGTGCGAAGGGTATCCGCGTTGAGGTGGCCGGTCGCTTGAACGGCGCCGAGATGAGCCGCCGCGAGAAATTTATTGAAGGTTCAGTGCCGTTGCACACGCTACGCGCCGATGTTGATTTTTACGCTGCGCGCGCGCTTGGTCCAAACGGTACAGGAATCATTGGTATCAAAGTTTGGATTTACAAGGGTGAAAGGAGCACGAAGTAATGTTATTACCGAAAAAAGTTGCTCATCGTAAAGTCCGAATTGGTAAAAATCGTGGTAACGCAACGCGCGGCAACTATGTCGCATTTGGCGACTACGGTCTGCAGAGCCTTGATAACGAGCGCATCACCAGCCGGCAGATTGAGGCCGCTCGCCAGGCGATGACACGCCACGTCAAGCGCGGCGGTAAGATTTGGATTCGTATTTTCCCGCATACGCCAGTTACTAAAAAGGCTCTTGGGCTAAAAATGGGTGGCGGCAAGGGTAACCCGGAATATTACGTTGCCAAGGTAAAAACCGGCACAGTTATGTTTGAGATGAAGGGCGTTAGCGAAGATGTAGCCCGCGAAGCGATGCGCCTCGCCGGCCACAAATTGCCTGTCCGTGTCCGATTCGTAAAGCGGGAGGAGGTGTAGCATGGCAGATACGAAAAAAACTGCTAAAAAAGCCGATGTCGTGAAAACGATTGACGAGCTGCGTGCTGAGCTCGCAACTAAGCAGCAGGATTTAAACGATTCTCGCCGCTCGCATAAAGCTGGCGAATTAGTCAACCCGCGCGTACTTGGACAAATTCGCAAAGAAATCGCGCGCTTGCATACCGCAATTCGTGCCGCAGAATTAAAGGAGGAACAGTAATGGCGAAGACATTGACTGGGGTTGTGACGTCCGACGTCGCCGACAAAACCATCACCGTCGCCGTTATCTCGCGCGAGACGCATCCGATTTACAAGAAGCAGTATACTGTGACTCGTAAATATGCGGCGCACGACGAGAATAACGATGCTCATAAGGGCGACACGGTGCGGATTGTCGAGACTCGCCCCATTTCAAAGCGTAAGAGCTTCACGCTCGACCGTATTGAAAAGCGCTCAGTCGGAAGCGTTGAGTTGAAAGAAGAAGTAAATGCTGAAGTTAGCGACAAGGTTGATCACAACCGCGATGACGAGGAGGATAAAGAATGATCCAGCAAGAAACTCGCCTGCACGTCGCTGATAACAGCGGAGCGAAATCAATTCTGTGCATCAAGGTTTTGGGCGGAACGCGTCGCCGTTACGCACGTGTCGGCGATATTATCGTCGCGAGTGTGAAAGACGCCAGCTCAACCGGTAACGTCAAGAAGAAATCTGTTGTGAAAGCAGTCGTCGTACGCACGCGCGACCAAATCCGTCGCAAAGATGGCAGCACGATCTGTTTCGATGACAATGCTGCGGTTATCATTAACGACGACAAAACGCCAAAAGCAACACGCGTATTCGGCCCTGTGCCACGCGAGCTACGCGACATGGGATACGGTAAAATTATCAGCTTAGCACCGGAGGTACTATAATGGCTCAGCGTATTCGTAAAGATGACACGGTCAAAATCATCTCCGGCGCGCACAAAGGCACGACCGGCAAGGTGCTCGCTGTCAACCCAAAGGATGGCACGGCGCTCGTTGAAGGCGTCGGCTTGGGGCGCCGCCACGTCAAACCGAATCAATTGAATCCGCGTGGCGGCAAGAAGGATATCCATAAGCCAGTGAATCTATCCAAGCTTGCGCTGGTTGTTGATGAAAAATCCGGCAAGACCAGCCGCGTCGGCTACGTCGTAAACGACGGCGTCAAAACGCGCGTAGCGCGCCAACTAAAGAATAAGGAGATTAACTAATGGCAGAAACGAAACAAGCCGCCGTTTACACTCCTCGTCTGAAAGCCTTGTACAACGATACGTACACGAAGGAACTGCAGACCGAACTGAAGCTTGATAACGTGAATCAAGTTCCGCGGCTCGAGAAAATTGTTGTGAGTGTGGGAACGGGCAAAAGCAAAGACGATAAG
>CAJPSU010000001.1 GCA_905373345.1 Candidatus Saccharimonadota bacterium | reverse complement strand
CAATTGAAAGCTTCAGTGATGGTGAAACGCTTGAGTTTCCGCAGTACACGCGCCCCGAAGAATGGCGTGGCATGAAAGTTCCCGAGGTGCTGCTGAGCGGTCATCATGGTAATATCGCTACGTGGCGTGCAGCACGTAGCCGCAAGGTGGACTAGGAATCGCTCGGTTTCGGGGTGTATCTCGCCCGAGCTTTCGGGTTATACACACTCTCAGAAACCTAAACACCCTGCAAAAGCAGGGCGTTTAGGATGTTGTGGTGGATATATCGGAGAGCGATCGATACAAGTTTTGGTGTTTGTTTTTGTAACTTCGCTATCTGTAGAATACACGGAATTACGGTATGTGGCAAGTATTTTTTGGACAAATTTGAAAAAATCATGTGGAAAAACGGTATACTAAAGATATGAAACAGTTTATAGCTAGCATTTTTCCAAAAGAATTTTTTACAACACGGGCGAATTATGTTGCGTTTTATTTGGCGTGGTGGACGGTTGCGATACTTGTGCTACAGCTGTTTGCGTTTGAAAAGTTTCCTAGCACGTTTAGTGGCTTGTCGAGTGATGTGCAGGTGCGCGCTGCAGTCACGATTGTCATTGTCGAGCTGTTGTCGTTACCGTTTTTGTTATCTATGCGATTGCCGGACGCTGTTCGACGCATTTCCGGTATGCTGTCGGTGCTTGCGCCGTTTATTTGGATTATTCTCAGCTTCGTTGGCAACGGACGCGTTAGTTTATTTGGTGCGAGGTTACCGGCGATACCAGCGGTGTGCGGCGCTATCGTTGCGATTGTGTGGCTTGCGGTGGCGATGTACTGCTGCTGCACAGTAGAGCGCCGTAAAAAGAGTTGAGTTTTTGGCGTAAAGGTATTATAATCTAAAGAGCTCGTCGTATTTCATTTGGCATTTCGAGTTAGTATATTGGGGATTCGCCAAGTGGTAAGGCACTGGGTTCTGGTCCCAGCATTCGGGGGTTCGAATCCCTCATCCCCAGCCATAAAGAACCGCTTGCGTGCAAAACACAGAAGTAAACGGCTCTTTTAGTGTAAAAGTGAACTTTTGCCGTCTAATTGGAGGTTTGAAAGTATCAGACTAATATTTTGTCGTTTTTCGTCAATTTGCGCAACTCCAAATAGTTCTCCGACATGTTTAGTTATAGATAACAGGTAATCAGTTATAGTGTAGAACTGCTGGTCGTCTCTATTGAGTCGCTCTTCGCGACGCTATATTTCCGATAGCTCTTCTGCGTAGCGAGCATCATTTTCGTTATATTGTTCCAAAGTAATACGCTAGAAGTGCTGTTATCGCTTGAGGGCTGGTGGTTAGTGGGGTATTGCTAGACGGAATAGTACTTGGCGATACGGAACTGTTTCCGTATCTGTTGAGTCAAAATAAGTAGGTACCCCAGATTGTCATAAGTACAATAATAGCCACAGAGACTTTGACTGCTGACTTAAACTTTTCAAACTTTCTCTCGTACAAAATTGGCATAAAGTCTTCGTCAATCGCCATACGGCTGTCGCAGCTTGACTTTGATGATTAGTTTTTGTTATCCAGTTTCATATTTCTTCAGCTCCAGCGGTGTAATCAATAAAGACAAGTACTTCAAGTGTTTTGCCTATCAGTTTTCTATACGTTATGTCTGGATAAGCACTCGTTCTCTGGCGACCATTGTGATACGTCGTATCTATAATATCTGGGTCAATATAGGGATAGGGGTCTTTGCTAAAATCATACCTATTAATCTTGAATCCGTTTCTCTCAGCTGCATTTAAGGCACGCTCATCATCACTAAGTGGTAATTCAAAGATTATCTTATCGTCATCTTTCGGATAGACCTTCCTCATCACTCCGACAAGAAGCGGAACCTCATTTAACGGATAAACTACGAACACATTAATAGCTATACTCTTGTCGTCATGCTCGTATTCCGCCATGTGGAAGCGACCGTCAGAACGGTTAATCTCTCTTATGCGGCTTTGGTTAATCTTTAAATTGTGCGTAAATACTACGTCACGGGAAAGCCAGTATGTATCAGTGCTTATAAGTATATCTTTTGGGTTTGTGCTTGAAAATCTTGATGACCTTTGCTTTGATATGGTAACGTCTAATCTCATTGCGTATCCTCCTTAATTCATATTCTTAAAGTGCGACGATATAACTACCCCGATCCCTTGCAAGTGCAACTCAGAAGTAGGTTCTCTAGGTTAGCTTGGTTGGTGCTCATATAATCGACTCAGGCGTTACTGTGCTTGGCATAGAATAGTCTAGATTGGTGTCGTATTCATTGCCAGAAGGCACTAAAATGAATACGCTGTCCTCTATTATCTGTGGCACTAAGTCAGCTAAAGGGATAGAACCCGATAGTTTTCGATATGGATGCCGCTTATAAGTTCTATCCATTCGAAAACGTGGATATAATATCCCTTATACTGATTTTGGCTCTTTTATTTTACCATCATTTGCTTCTAAAGTAGAATAGGAGCAATAGCTATGAATATAATAAACACAGAACTCAAGGAGGTCTTAGACTGTTGCCACATTATCCGTGATGGGATTATTTGGATTGCCGAAACATTCGTGTACGAGCGGCAATATATTGGGCGTGAGGTGCCTCTTGATGTGGCTAACGATAATGAGCTTGATTGGAAGAAACTGGAAGAGCTGTATCCTGAAAAATACAGAGCATTTGTTATGTTAGAGCTACTCGCTGGACTGAATAACGACTTTTTGCATTTCACAAACTATAGTCTTAAATCGCTCCACCCTGCTAGTGTTGCTGTCAGTTATACGTTAGCTCGTAAGCCATATCGAGATAGCCTAGCATATCTTGAGTATATGTATGCACGTCCTGCTGAGTTTATGAATATATTCCTCGGCTATCACGACACTCTAAAAACAAAGGACTTGGATAACCACTTAAAGAGGGGTACGCTACGTCAAGATTTGGTGAAAGAAACTTGTAAAATGCTCAATGAGTTGGGAACGCTCAATATCAATGTTATCAATCCCGACCTCAATTATGATTTCAGGTACAAAACTGACTACACGGGCTTCTACGATACCGCTACGCACCTTATTACGAGTCGCACGAATAACTCGACAGAAGATGTAAATATGAACTTTATATTTCTCAATCAAGATGCAGAGAATGCCGAAAAGCACACTGCCCATTTAGCACGCATACACCTGAATTGTCTTAGTTATGGACTGGAACTAATGCACCAACTTCTTCACAAGGCTTTAAGGGAGTTCCATGACGATAAGGGCTTTGAGAAGTTCAAAGACTACCTCAACTACATACAATTTCGTAAAATTACCGCCAACATTGCGGTAATGTACGGACATCGTCTACTCACGCATAAAAGTCTTGATAGAGCTTGTATTTTACAGATGATGGGTCTGCTCAAGCACTACACTACATTTGAATGCTCTGCTTGTGGCAGCAAGAAGTTCAAGGACAAGTCACTCAAAGCGGCCGAAATACTCATTTTTGACGAGGCAGTAATATGTTCAAAGTGCGGCTACCCAGCACAAATTGAACATCCTATACGCCTTACCGTCGAGTAGATATAGTTTAGGTTGTCACCATGTTTTTGCTGTTTGAGGTTCGCGTGGGCTGAGTATTGTTTTTTTGCCAAGCCCACATTAAATATCTCAAAGGTAGAAGTATGTCTTTCGGGGTTGCGAATTAAATCCTGTAACGTCAGCCAGATGAGATATGATGAAAGATAGTTAGTGGTAAAATGCCACTAATTTTTTTTGTGCAGAAAAGCTCGGAGTTATCTACAGAGAGAACGGCGCAACGATGTAGGCGCGACAGCAACACTCTCTAGCGGAAACTTTCTCCTTAACAACGTGTAGACAATAGCGAAAAGTCTAGCCAGCGATGACTTCAATGTACTCTACCTGTATAATTTCTGGAGTCGGTACAAAAATGCAAAACCATCCTGTAATTGGATGATAAAATAATATCTGTAAGATAGTATATAGGACTTAAGACTACGCAAATATGATGAAAAACAGAATCTTGTGCTATGTTTGTTTATTCGCGTCGTTTGTGGTGTCGTCGATTTCTATACAGACATCAATGGAGGCTGGATCAAGCGGCAAAGTCCCGAATGTGTGGCTGCATATGTTTGAGTTTTTTGTAGCAGTATTTTTGGTTGCACTAGCGATTTATTTTAAGTATAAGTCTTTGCGGGATAAAGATAGGCAATTGTAGCACTGTATTTTGACAAATATCTCTAACTCAGACATAATATAACTATGAGTACGATCACGACACCACGCTTGCCGAGTGGCTTCAATGAATATTTACCGGCGGAACAAATTGAGTTTAATCGTTTACTGGCGATTATCCGAACAACATATGAGCATTATGGATTTGCGCCGCTTGATACGCCTAATGTTGAACTGAGCGAGGTATTGCTCGCAAAAGGCGGCGGCGAGACCGAAAAGCAAATCTACCGGTTTGAGCGTGGTAAAAATGATTTGAGCCTGCGATTTGATCTAACTGTGCCGCTTGCGCGTTATGTTGCACAGCATCAAGGCGAGCTGACGTTCCCGTTCCGGCGCTACCAAATTGGCAGAGTGTATCGCGCAGAGCGGGCGCAAGCGGGGCGGTTCCGTGAATTTTATCAGTGCGACATCGACACGATTGGCAGTTATAGTTCGGTGGTGGATGCAGAATTTCCGGCGATCATCAATGAGATTTTCGAGCAGTTTGATTTTGGCGAGTTTACGATTCGTATTAATAACCGTAAAGTGCTAAATGGATTTTTTGACGAACTTGGCTTGAGTGCGGCGGCGACTGACGTACTGCGGATTATCGACAAAATTGAAAAAATCAGCCGTGGTGATTTGATGGCTGAGCTGCATGATGTCGGTTGTAGCGATGAACAGGTCGTGCGCTTGTTGGAATTTATCACGATTCAGGGCGAGAATGACGAAATTCTACACAAACTTGAGACGATTGACATCAATAACGAACAACTCCAGACGGGCGCACGTGAACTGCGCGATGTACTGATGGCACTGCGTGCAATGCATGTGCCGGAGCACCGCGTGAAGCTTGACTTGACAATTACGCGCGGTTTGGATTACTACACTGGTACGGTGTACGAAACGAATTTGAATGACCACCCGGAGGTCGGCAGCGTGTGTTCGGGCGGGCGGTACGATAATCTGACGGCAAATTATTCCAAGCGATCGTTGCCGGGCGTGGGGATCTCAATCGGCCTGTCGCGGTTGTTCTATAAATTGCGCGAAGCGGGGATTGTTAAGCCGGCGCAGCAAACGCTTGCACGCGTGATGGTGGCGCCGCTTAGTTCCGCACAGTTGACACGTGCGCTTGATGTGGCACATGAACTGCGCACGGTGTGCCCGGTGACGACGTACGTTGATGATGTTACAGCCGGCAAGAAACTGAAATATGCCGACAAACTTGGCGTTCGCTATGCAGTGCTAATAGGCGAAGATGAAGCAGCGGCGGGCGATGTAACGCTAAAAGATATGCAGACGGGCGAGAATCGGCGCATGCCGGTGCGCAATGTTTGCGATCTGCTGCAAGTGTAAGACGCTTATGCTTGAGTTTTGCTAAAAATCTGTTGCAAAAACCACTTTCTTTTCACGCGTTTTCACGTAGTATACTTGAAGTATGAGCAAAGCTCATGCTAAAAACGAAAGGAGGACGACAACATGAAAATGTCCACCAAGACGATTGCATCACTAATGGTGGTGACGGCGGTTGCTTCTGCGATGCCTGGGGCAAGCCAGCTTGGCGTGCCGCGGCAGCGTCGCAAATCACAATTTGATAAATTACTAGCGGTTCATGATCGCAAAGGTGAATTACGCGCAGAGATTTTGGGGATTAGCGCGCTCACGTTTCGCCAGATGAGCCGTACGCGTTCATTCGCGCAGATCGTGCGTGAGTGCGGTATTGGATCGACGCGGGCGTTTCGCCTGGCATTATTCGGGCGATTACGCGACGAATTATTGCGCCGCGGCTGGTCGCGAGCGAAGATTGACGCGTATATGACGGCGCGCGTAGTCCGTGTGGCGGCGTAGTTCTTTTAGTAAAAAATCTGCTCGGAAATTGATGGTTTCGGGCAGATTTTTCGTGCATTAACGGCATAAATAGCGTATATAAACATGAATGGGACACTATCGCTAGTGTTATGCTACTAAAATTATTAATTTCAAGAATTGACATAAGCATATATAGTATACTATCATGAAATACATACGCTATATATAGCGTTTCGCTGTATCTCTGGAGGGCGATCGGCGGTATTATGATAAACAAATAATAAGTAGGAGCGCGCTGACGTCGTTGGTGTTTCGTTTTGTGCGCTCAAAATTATACAAGGAGGGGTATGTATAACTACATCAAAAAACGCGACGGCCGAAAGGTCAAATTCAACGACCGCAAGATTATGTCGGCGATTGAACGCGCCGGACTTGAGACGGGCGAGTTTGCAGAAGCTGAAGCAGACAAGCTGACGAAAAAAGTATTGGCGCGCGCCGAAAAAGAGTTAACGGAAAAAGTGCCGGGTGTCGAGCAAATTCAAGATATTGTCGAAGAAGTTCTGCTCAGCAGCCGCTACAAGAAAACTGCTAAAGCATATATTATTTATCGCGATCAGCATAAGAAACTGCGCGAAATTACCGATGCGGCGCACCTTGACTTGATGGATCAGTACTTGTCGCGGCTTGACTGGCGTGTGAACGAAAATTCAAATATGGGGTATAGCTTGCAAGGCTTAAACAACTACATCGCGAGCGAAGTTAGCAAAACGTATTGGCTTAATAAGGTTTACACACCGGAAATCGGCCGGTTGCACCGCTCGGGCGATATGCATATTCACGATTTGAATTTGCTGAGCGTGTACTGTGTGGGCTGGGATTTGCAGGATTTGCTGCGCAGCGGATTCACAGGTGTGCAAAACAAGATTTCCAGTAAACCGGCGAAACACTTTCGCGCGATTCTCGGGCAAGTTGTCAACTTTTTCTATACGCTGCAAGGCGAGGCGGCAGGCGCGCAAGCATTTAGTAACTTTGATACGCTGCTTGCGCCATTTATCAAATACGACAAGTTGTCGTACGACGAGGTGAAGCAGTCACTGCAGGAATTCGTGTTTAATGTGAATGTGCCGACGCGCGTTGGTTTTCAGACGCCGTTTACAAACATTACGCTTGATCTGGAGTGCCCAAGCTATATGCAGGGGCAGCCTGTGGTGATCGGCGGCGAATTACAAGACACGAATTACGGCGATCACCAAGAAGAGATGAACATGTTTAACCGCGCGCTGCTTGAAGTCTTAACCGAGGGCGACGCAAGCGGGCGCGTGTTCACGTTCCCGATTCCAACCTACAATATCACGAAGGACTTTAACTGGGATAATCCAGTGATTGAGAATTTATGGGAGGCAAGCGCAAAGTATGGTATTCCATACTTTAGCAATTTCGTCAATAGCGACATGAGTCCGGAAGACGCGCGCAGCATGTGTTGCCGCTTGCGCATTGATAATCGCCAGTTGGAGTATCGTGGTGGCGGATTGTTTGGCAGTAATCCGATGACCGGTTCGGTTGGCGTAGTGACGATTAATTTGCCGCGCTTGGCATTGAAATCAAAAGATGAAACAGAATTTCGCAAGGGTCTTGACTATCTGATGGAAAAGGCGAAGGAATCGCTTGAAGTGAAACGCAAAACGCTGGAAGTTCTGACTGACAAGAATCTTTATCCGTATACGAAATTCTATCTGCGTGATATCAAGAAGCGGTTCGGCGTATATTGGAAAAACCACTTCTCTACAATTGGGCTGATCGGTATGAATGAGGCGGCGCTGAATTTACTCGGCGCGGACATTGGCAGCGATACGGGCAAAGAATTTGCGGAGCGCACGCTTGATTATATGCGCAATCGTTTGGTTGAATTTCAGAAAGAGACGGGTAATAACTATAATTTGGAAGCGACGCCAGCTGAAGGCACGACGTACCGTTTGGCGCGAATTGATAAAGCGGACTTTCCAGAAACGGCGCATTTCGCGAACGGTATCGGTGCGGCGGTTGAGCATCCGTTTTATACTAACTCGACGCATTTACCGGTTAATTATACTGACGACCTGTTTGAATTACTTGATTTGCAGGATGAGTTGCAAACGAAGTATACAGGCGGCACGGTGATTCATTTCTTCTTGGGTGAGCGCATGGCAAATGCAAAAACGCTTAAAGGACTCGTGAAGAAGATTTGCGATAATTACCGTTTGCCGTATTTTACCTTTAGCCCAAGTTTCAGTATTTGCCGCAATCACGGATACTTGCTTGGCGAGCAGGCGCATTGTCCGAAGTGTAACGAGCCATGCGAAGTATATTCGCGTGTGGTTGGTTTCTTGCGCCCGGTCGAGCAATGGAACAAGGGTAAGCAGGCTGAGTTTGCGATGCGCGAACACTATGATAAGGTGGTTGAAGCAGTAAAAAAGTAGGAAAGGCGGTGTCTTGGAATGCGGCTTAGCTGCCGAATTCCAAGACGCTATATAGGTAGTGGAAATGGTGATCGGCGGCGTACAGAAATTTAGCACAGTAGACGACCCAGGTTATGTAGTAGCGGGATTGTTCACCGTTGGCTGCAATATGCGCTGCGGCTATTGCCATAATCCCGAACTAGTGTTGCCAGAGCAATATGCGGGCGGCATCCCTGAAGATGAGATTTTTGAGTTTTTGGAATCGCGGCGCGGCAAACTAGACGGTGTATTTATCAGCGGCGGCGAGCCGACAATGCACGATGACCTGCCGGATTTAATACGTCGTTGCAAAAACATGGGCTTTCGGGTGAAGCTAGATACAAATGGCACGCACCCAGATATGCTGCGCGATATTTTGGCGGAAGGTTTAGTTGATTTTATCGCGATGGATATAAAAGGTCCGCTGAGCAAGTATTCGCAAATCGCCGCTCGACCAGTGAACCTGGATGCGATCAAAGAATCAATCCGGCTGATAAAAACAATTGATCATGAATTTCGGACGACTATCGTGAAAGGACAGTTGGAGGTTGATGATTTTGAGGCGGTCGGCGAACTAGTAGATGGCGCGCAGCGGTTTGCATTGCAATATTTTTTGACTGGTCCGACGCTTGTTAGTCCGCAGTTTCGCGACCGTGTGAGTTTTTCGCCGGACGAAATGGAACAAGCGAAACAAATTATGCTGCGGCACGTGGCGGAATGCGTGGTGCGCTGATGGAGTGGCTAACGGCAAAGGTTTTACGCGTTCGGCGCGAAACAGACGACATAGCGACGATTTTTTTCACGGTGCCGGGGCGGGATTTTCATTATATAGCGGGACAGTACATCACGGTATTTTTCGAACAAAGCAGTACGCCGGAAGGCAAAGCGTATAGCTTGTCGAGCGCGCCGTATGAAAAATTACTGAGCATTACGGTAAAGAAGGTTGGTGAGTATTCTGGGCGATTGCATGCGCTCCGCGAGGGTGATTCGTTCATGATTTCCGAAGCGTACGGGACATTTAATCCGCAGACGACGAAACCGCTGGTGTGTATCAGCGCAGGCTGCGGGCTTGCCCCGATATGGAGCGTACTTAAAGACGAGCTTCACTGCAATACAAGCCGGCGGGCACAGCTCTTCTTTAGTAATAAAACGGTTGACTCTATTCCGTTTTTTGATGATTTGAACGCGTGCCAGGCGGCACACCGCAGCGTAAAGATCTACCATTACATTACGAGGCAGCACGACGTGCCGGCGAGTATGAAAAAGGGTCGGATCGACCTAGATCAATGCGTGAGTGCGGCGCCAAATGAGGTTGCATATTTGGTCTGCGGATCCGCAGACTTTGTGCGTGATATGTGGCGCGGGTTGGTTGAGCGCGGCGTGGATGGCGGCAGTATTAGTACGGAGACATTTTTTGAATGAAGCAGAACTTTGAGAAAATGGAAACAAAGAAGCATCCGCGGGTTAATCCGCGGGTGGCGGTGAATATGGGGAAATGCGCTGCCTGCCCGCTCGTTAATTTATGCCGGGCGGCACGCTTGAAACGCCCAGATATTGTGAATGACGACAATTGCCAAGCGGTCGTTGAGCACATGGAGAGCGATTTGGGCGGCGGGGAATATTTGCCGAGTACGAAAGAACAGTTTAACGATAATTCGCGAAACATGGTTTTCGCGACTGATTTGCACCGCGTGCCATCGCAGAAGCAGAACATAGAGAAACAAAAGCAATTAGAACGAATCGCAGCAGAAAAAAAGCGCCGCGCCGAACAGCAGCGCGATTTGCAGCTCAAACGCCAGCGCGAGCAGCAGGCAAACGTGCGCGCGCGGCAGAAAATGCATCAAAATAAATTACAGCAGGAGAAAGCGCGATCGGTGAAAAGAAATCAGTCCCGCGGGAAGGAAAATTCTTTTCTCGGAGAAATGGTTCGCGTTCTTGTTGAGCCGTTTTGCCGCACGCTCGGCAAGCGCGCCACGCAAGCTGCGGGCGTAGTGGCAAAACGTTCGTAAGCGCGCTATACTATAGCCATGCAGTTTCTTGTCCGCTTTGTTGCTGATTGGCTGATGATTCCGGTCGTGCTTGTATCACTCTATGCGCTTGTTTGGCGCGTGCCGAACCGGCTGCGGTATGCGCGGTATTGTTATATTTTGATGGCGGGCGCGACGGCGTATACGTTGGCAAAGGTAGCGGGGCTGTTGTGGCAGCCTGAACAACTGCGCCCGTTCGAACTGATTGGCGCGGAGCCGGGCGCGGCATATTTGAATAATCCAGGATTTCCGTCGGATCACGCGCTTTTCACGATGTTTTTAGCGCTCGCTGTTTGGTATGGAACGCGTAATCGCCGGCTTGGAATAACGTTGGTTGTTTTAGCGGCGGTAATTAGCGTGGGGCGCGTGGCGGCGCTTGTACATACGCCGCTTGATGTAGCGGGCGGTGTAATTATTGCGTGCGTCGGGTCATTGTGGTACGGCGTTGATAAAATTATGAATAGATCTAGTAAAATACGCAAAAATGTAGTAAAATAGCATAAAGTTAACCGAGCGGAGCAATATAGTAATGAATGAAACGGCGAGCGAAACGAGATCAAACCTTGTGCCGATGACGTGGCGCGAGTTGGCGCGGATCGGTGCGATTGGTGCAGTGATAGGCGCGTTGAGCGTTGGTTTGTACGTGTTGTTCTATACGTATATATTCCAAGCGGTGCTGTGCCGCGATCAGGCGAACACAGCGTGCGGGCAGGCGGCAACGTATGCGGCGATCACAACAGCATTTATTGCGTCGTTTGTTGCCGTGGTAGTGCTGGCTCATATTCGCGTGTATCGTCCGCTATTGATTATTCTCGCGGCGATTTTGGCGCTGTGGGGCATCCAGTCGATTGTGGCAGTACTGCCGTGGTATTGGGCGCTTGCCGGCATGATAGCGGTCGGCGCTTTGGCGTACAGTTTGTTCGCGTGGATTGCGCGCATTCGTTCGTTTATTCTGTCGGCAGTGGTGGCGATTGTGATCGCGGTGATTATCCGCTGCATCATCGTATTATAGCCTTGAGTGCTATAATAAGGTCATGGAACTTATTCTTATTGTTTTGCTTATCGCTATCATCGTTGGGTTGGCGTGCGGCTTAATAATTCTGGCGCAAAAGATTAACAAACTTACGCAGCAAAGTGCGGTCGAATTAGTAAAGAGCGATGTCGTGGAGCTATCGCGGTCGATTGCGGCGCTGCAGCAGACCATGGGCGACAAGCTAGAGCGTTCGCAGCTCGCAACGCAGCAATCGGTGCAAAAGCAGCTGAGTGAAAGCGCGAAATTAGTCGCAGACGTCACGCAGCGCCTGACGAAATTAGACGAAACAAACAAGCGTGTCGTCGATGTGGCGACTGATTTGAAGACGCTGCAGAATGTTTTGCAAAATCCAAAGCAGCGCGGCGTATTTGGCGAATATTATTTATCAAGCGTGCTCGAAAATGTGCTTGCGCCCGGGCAGTATCAGACGCAGTATAAGTTTAAGGACGGCGAAATTGTTGACGCGGTGATCCTGCTTGACAAAGAGCGGATTTTGCCGATTGACAGCAAGTTTAGTTTGGAAAATTACAATCGTATGATTAACGCCAGCGGCAAGGAGCGCGAACAATTGCTCGTGAAAGTAAAAGCCGATTTGAAAGGGCGCATTGACGAAACGAGTAAATATATCCGCCCGGGCGAGCGTACGATGGATTTTGCGTTTATGTTTATCCCGAGCGAATCGCTGTATTATGATCTGCTGATCAATAACGTCGGCAACGGCGGCAGCTCGCGCGATTTGATTGAATACGCGTTTCGCGATAAGCATGTCATCATTGTTAGCCCGACGAGTTTCATGGCATATTTGCAAACAGTATTGCAGGGTTTGCGTAGTTTGCAGATTGAAGAGCAGGCGAAGGATATTCAAGTGCGCGTCGGTAAATTAGGGCGGCATATTGCGAAGTACGACGAGTATATGAATAAGCTCGGCAACTCGCTTGGTACGACGGTGAATCATTACAATAATGCTTATAAAGAATTCGGCAAAGTCGATAAGGATGTCGTGAAGATTACCGGACGCGACACGGCGGTTGAGCCGCTGTTGATTGATCGCCCGAGTGCGCGTGATTGATAAAAATAAAAATCCCTCCGGCTAAGCGAAGGGATTTGTAATAAAGTAATGTGGCGGCTAATCGTTCTTTTTGCTGTTTGCGATGAGCAAGTATAAGTTGCTGCCGACCATCGCACCAATCAATGCGCCAAGCAGCGATTCAAGCGTGAAGCGCGATTTGCTGACTTCACCTGCCGACGCGGAACTATTTGTCAATTCGGCTTTTGTGTGATCGGTCATCGCGAGTGCAATAGCTGGGTTCAGGCTTGCGCTTTTGACGTATGCTGAATGCGGGATTTCAACATCTTTGCTGCTGTTCGCCGATTGCGAAGCCTTTTGGTAGTCGGCGACCGCTTGCGTTTTCGTTTTATTTAACAAATAGTTTGAGCTAAGTAATCCAACGGTGAGCGCCAAACCAATTGTTAGCGCGCGCAGCCCTACGCTCAGTTGCTCGCGGGTGACTGCGGCGGTCAGTGCGAACAAGAATACTGCCGTACCGACTAGCTCAATGCCGAAAATTGACCAGTCCATGCTGGTGAAGTTGTCAAAACTAAAGTTGATAGAATTGTGCGCGATTGTGTTTGTTAGAATGACAGCCAGCATCGCGCCGAGGAACTGCGACCCCCAGTAGAATGGTAGTAGAATTGGCTTTAATTTACGAACCGACCACAAACCGAGTGTTACTGCCGGGTTGACATGCGCGCCTGATACGGCGCCGACCGTCATGACAATAATACTGAGCGCAAAACCAATCGCGATTGCGCCGATACTGCCATCATTAAACGATGTCAGCGCAACGAGCGTCAAAATAAACGTGCCGACCAGCTCGGCAAAAATAACGTTGATAATATTTTTCGGCAGCGTGGTTGTTTTTTCACGCTTAGCAACGGTGACGACTGGCTCTGTATTCACAGCAGGCGCTTTCTTTTTGGGAGCGCTTGCACTTACAGTGCGCACAGTCGTTTTACTTGTCTTGGCTGCGGCCGGCTTTTTGGCGGTCGCTTTTTTGGTAGAAGCGGCTTTTCTAGTAGCCATGTATATCCCTCCTTTACTGAAATATATGATAAGTATACCACATGCGCTCATCTGTGCGCTATAGAGATAGAGTGGTATAATACGTGCATGGGACGATATCTAGAACAACACGAAGGGCGAAGCGAACTGCAGCAGCGAATCGCGGCGGAACTTCGCGCCAAAGCTGAGGCAAAATCAAAGCAAACGCCAGACGGCGGCGACGATAGTTATTATCGCGAGCGCGACGGCGTGGACGATACAGCGTATTTGCAGGGTACGAAATTAACGACGACATTAGCGCCGGCGTGGATACTCGTCGGTTTGATGGCGGCCGGCGTGTTTGGATATTTCGTGTATTTGGTGAGCCGGTAGGTAGCGTATGGATATAGAAACGATTGCAAAGACTTTGACCGACCGAGCGCTCGCCTCAAGCGCACCGCGCGAAGTTTTGCGCGCGCCAGAGTTAAAAGCGCTGTACGAGCATATCAAAACGCTGCCATCTGACGAACGCGGCAGCTTTGGCAAGCGCGTCAACGAGCTGAAGCAGGCGCTTGAACTGGCAGTGTCGGCGCGCCAGGCGGAATTAGAGAAAGTTGATTTGCCGCCGATTGATGTTACTGCGCCGATGGATGTTAATACTGATATTCCGCCGCTCTTGCCAAGCGATCAGGGTACGATACACCCTTTAAGTGCCGAGATTGAACGCATTAGCGGTATATTTAACCGCATGGGCTACTGTGTCGAGGAGTCGCGCGAAATCGACGACCAGTTCCATATGTTCGAAAGTTTGAATTTCCCGAAGGGCCATCCGGCGCGCGACGATTACGATACATTTATGACCGAACAGACGGACGTAAACGGCGACCGTCTGATTGCGCCGGCACATACCAGCACCATGCAGAACCGCGTCTTGCAAAAGTATCGCGCGCAGCTGGAGCGAGGCGAAGCTATTGCTGCTATCGTCCCCGACCGCGTCTTCCGTAACGAAGACCTGGATGCGCGGCACGAACATACGTTTTATCAAGTCGAAGGCGTCTATGTTGGCAAGGGTGTCGCTGTCGGTAACCTGATTGCCACGCTACAGGCATTTTTGCAGGAATATTACGGTAAAAAACTTGACGTGCGTGTCAATCCATTTTATTTCCCATTTACTGAGCCAAGTTTTGAATTTGCCTTGAGCTGCCCATTTTGCGAGGGTAAAGATCCGTCTTGTAAAGTTTGCTCCGGCGAGGGTTGGATTGAATTATTGGGCTGCGGCATGATTCACCCGAACGTATTGCGCGCCGCCAACATCAACCCGGATGAGTACACCGGCTTTGCGTTCGGCTGCGGTATTGACCGCCTGGTCATGATGCGCTACGGCATTGAAGACGTGCGGCATTTTGAAAGCGGTAGGTTAGACTTTTTGGAGCAGTTTTAGTGTGGTCAACAGCTATAAAATGATAAATTAAAGTGAATAAACGTGAACATTCTACATGCAACTCGTAACATTTCTACCACTAGAGTGTGGAAGTGGCTGACTTCTAAATTCAATAAAGTACGACATGCAAGTTATTTTTGGACGTTTGTACTCTGCGGGTTGCTTGTGGCGTTTTTCTTGATTTGCAAACTCGTACCATGTGTACCTGAATGCTTAATCCCATGGTTGAGAGAAGATTCCGAATCTAGGGGACTTAAGGTAGATTTGTTGGCATATATCGCAGCACTTGCTACAGTTATGATACCTATATATTTGTTTATTGCCGAACAAAAGGTCGGTGTTGGCAAAATTGGCTCACTTGCGTTACTGAGGTATGCTAATTTTCGAACAGTCGTATTCTTGTTGATCACTCAGGTAACACTAATGCTCTTTGCTGATGTTGGTAAAAAGACAGATTACTTTACTGTGCTACTGATAATTGCCAGTCTAGTTACGGTAGTTTACGCCTTGCGTAAGGTGCTTCAAGTGCTGCTTCAAGAAAAGTCTAATGGTGAAATATTAAAACCTATCGTAAGGAATGTAGTTGCTGCATGTTTGGATGCGGCTATTCAGGATCGATATAAGCGTGATGACATATACAGAAGCATAAAGAATAGTAGTTATACAGATATTTTTGTAACAATAGATGAAAGTGAGTACTCAAAATTTTCTGTTAAGTCCACCAGGGAAGGGCGAATTGCAAGCATTAATGTTGTGTCTATTGACGAAGCGGTGGATAAGTTGTTTGGTGTGAAGGCGAACGAGATAGTAGGAGATGTGTCTAGTGATTTAAGTCAAGATAAGCCGAAAGTTATAATAGAGCTTAACTTTCTTATGGGGCGCGGGTTGGTGGATGTAGGTGATGATATATGTTCGATTTACATTCTGAAAGATCGTGGCAAGCGTGATGGCAAGATTGAGCAATTAAAGAGCTGTATCATTAAAAATGTAAAAATTAGCAATGAGAGCGATAAGCCGATTGCACTGGTGACGGATTGGCTTGATGAGATTGAGCGAAAAATTGATGAAACGCGGTCTATTGACGGCGTCGCTGCACTCAATCAAGCTCTTGACTGGTACGAAATGATTGTAGACGAGCTAGACAGTTATATTAGCGAAAAACTTAAGTTCAGTATCGAAGATGCAGAAGCTATTTTGGGCCCTTGGCAAGTTGATGGCGTTAGCCAAGTTTTTAGAAGAACTCACCAGATCATCGATGAGGCTCTACGCAATGAGTCTAAGAGGGGCAACGTAGATAGGTTTAATGCTGTTTATGATTTTGCGTATAGAAAAGCTTTGAATAATCGATATCTAATGGCAACCGTTCGCTTCCGTAGGTGGCTTAGACTTGCAGTGTATTTAAGCGTTGAAACTAGTGAGATTGAGGAAGAGGTTTTTGATAGAGTGGTTGATTCGTATGCAACATACATAGGCGGTAGTTTATATGAGATTAAGGAGCAAGGCTACGGGCACGATCACGATTCGTTGGATACTGTTTCTATATATCTTGATGATACAAGAAATATGCTACTTTACGCTATAAAAAATCGCAATACTACAGATAATAAAATCAAGAGTGAACGAAGCAAAAAACTTTTTGAAAAAATCAGTAAAGTACTAATAAGATATTCACATCAAGGATTGGGTTATCGTCGATATTCTCTACCAGATAAGATTGATCAGAAGTTAGGCAATGTTCTTCTATTGGTTGCAGTATATGCAAAGTATAAAAATCAAGATGAACAGTGTACAGCTCTGTTCAATAGGATCAACACATGGAGTCCTGAATATTTAACGGAAAGGACGCTCACTTGCTACGACAATAATTTGATAGACAAGTGGAACATAAATACATTTGATCTAGAGGCTGATGGGCAGGTCCACGATGTACCAGATTTGAATGGAGGATTGAGGGAAATATGGCTTGATGGTGTCAAAAATAAAATAGATGATTTATATGTACGAAAAAATTTTCAGACAGTGGGGCTGGAGAATACCCTATTCTTTACTGGTGGTATGACAGAATTTAAGAATACGCCCTTTCACGAGTATGAAAATAATATAAATGAGGATTTGCTAAAGGCTATTAAAGAATGTTGCAAAATCCGATGGGACTGGGAAAATAACCAACTCGCGAAAGCTCCGCTTGACCAAAATAAAATTGATGAGTTTCACAAGAAAGCCGAAAATAGCTTTAGGCAGCAATCAATAATGACAAAGATTTTACCTAAAAGTAAATTGGTTCTACACAGGTCAATCGAAGAAGGGGCAAAAGGCTATCGTCAATATGGAATTAATACAGTTTTTGGCAAGGAAGCGTTTATTAAGGATTGGCATGTGAGCGTAATGGTTGATAACGTTGCCTCTGACATTGGTCGACAGGCGGCCGTGGCGGAAGATTCTGAGATAATAAAAAAGCTTACAAAAAAATCAAACCAAATAAAGATAGAGGAAATTGGCGACAAAATAGGTGCTGTCAAGGACGAGTGGATTGTAATATTGCAGAATATTGATATATGGGAGATACCGTGGAACCTAGAAGAGCTTTGCGATAAGAGGAACGATCGTACAAATGTATACATAAAGGGTATCAAGCAGAGACTACCTGCATTTGAACTGTATGACAATAACATGAACGACAAAAGAATAATTTTTATTCGCAAGTCGACTCTCGGATCACTTGAATATAAGGCCAGCGACAGCGGTAATCTTGATTTTAGTATAAAATCTTTTTACGATGATGTAGAGCTAGTGAATAATCTGATAGAACAGAAGCCTGACTGGCTGCAAGAAAAAAGCACAACCAATGACGAAATGCGTCGTTACTTAAATACAAGAGTATGGCTTTATTTGAATCGCATATTTCGTTATAGTTCGTCAGGCGATGAAGAGGTTTTTGTGTGTGATATGGCGAATGTATAGTCTAATTCTAAAGCTCTCAGCTGTGGTAGAGATGAGGATTAGTATATGTCTAATCCTACAAATCCACGCTGCTTGATTTGACTATGTTTGACAGCAGAGTATTTTGTCGATTGAGGTGTTGAAAACAGCGGTGGCATTATTATGCACTGGTGTTGACTATAAATTACGTACATCAACGAAACACTTGATTACGCTAGCGAGCAGTGGTTGAAAGCCACCGACTCGGACTGGTGCGAAGTGGAGAGTATTATGCCACTAAAGTCATCGTACTTGACGCAATGAGTAGTTGGCGCACCGACCGCACAAAACTACCGTCATGTTTCGGCGTTGCGCCGTGTGCGACAGATTACTCCAGAAGTGATGTTGATTCAAAATATTTACCGTTCAGGAACAACTTATAATGCCGGCGAACAACTAGATTATTGAGCGGGTAACTAACTATTTCACTCAATTACGGTTCCAAATGGCTTGCCGGCTTTTAAAATGCTCCAGATATGGCGTATAATTGAGATAGTATGAAAGTCAGTCTGAATATCGTTAAAAGTTTAGTTAATTTTGAGTTGCCACCGGTGGATGAATTGGTGGCGCGGGTGAATGTGCAGTTAGGTAGCGTCGAGAAGGTCATTGACCTGGGCGCTCAGTACAAAGACGCGCGGATCGTGCATGTTGTACAGTGCGAGCCGCACCCGAATGCCGATCGGCTGCACGTGTGTTTAATAGATGATGGCGGCACTGTTGCTAATGTGCCGCGCGATGATAAAGGCTATGTGCAGGTGGTCTGCGGTGCGCCGAATGTCCATGCTGACATGTGGGCAGTGTGGTTGCCGCCGAATAGTACGGTGCCAGCGAGTTTTGACGACGCGGAGCCGTTTGTACTGAACGCACGCAAGTTGCGCGGCGTATTGAGCCAAGGGATGCTGGCGGCAGCAGATGAGTTGGCGATTGGCACAGATCATGACGGTATTGTTGAAATCCGCGAACGAGATATGCCAAAAGGCGCGGTATTGCGAGCGGGCGATAGTTTCGCGCAGGTGTTTGGCTTGGATGATGTTGTGCTTGATATTGAGAATAAGATGTTTACGCACCGGCCGGATTGTTTCGGACAATTAGGTGTGGCGCGCGAAATTTCTGGAATTTTCGGGCAGGCGTTTACCAGTCCGGATTGGTATACGGTGGCGCAGAAATTTGCTGATGGCAGCGGGCTGAAGCTTGACGTCTACAACGATATACCGGATTTAGTGCCGCGGTTTATGGCAGTGGCGGTGAAAAATGTGACGGTGCAGCCGAGTCCATTGTGGCTACAGTGTCAGTTAGTAGCAATGGGCGGCAAGCCGATCAATAGCATCGTTGACGCGACGAATTACATCATGCTCATGACGGCGCAACCGACGCACGCTTACGATTATGATAAATTGCGCGGCGGTAAGTTAGGTGCACGTATGGCGCGCGAAGGCGAAACGATTGCACTATTGAACGGTAAAACGTACACGCTCGGCACGGACGATATCGTCATCGCAGACAGCGAACGAGCGGTAGCGCTGGGCGGTATTATGGGTGGTGCTGACACGGAAGTTTCAAGTGATACGAAAAATATCGTGCTAGAATGCGCGAATTTTGATATGTATACAGTGCGAAAAACTGCTATGCGCCACGGCGTGTTTACCGACGCGCTAAGCCGGTTTAACAAAGGCCAGTCGCCATTGCAAAATGCGCCCGTATTGAAGCGGTTGATGAGTATGGTCGGCGGTGAGCAGGCAAGTGAAGTGCACGACAAGAAACAATTTAGCGATGAATTTGATGAATATTTTGCGGGTAAGTATACGCCGGCGAACATTGACATTAATAGTTCGTTCATCAATCAGCGGCTTGGGCTGCAACTGACAGATAGCGACATATATACGTTGCTCAATAACGTTGAGGTTCATAGCCACGGTCCAGAAGATAAGCTCGGCTATACGTGTATACAAGTGCCGTTTTGGCGTACTGATATTGAATTGAAAGAAGATGTCGTCGAGGAGGTGGGGCGATTGTACGACTTCGGCAAATTACCGCGCGAGCTGCCGCAGCGTTCGACAAAGCCGGCGCCAAAAAATCCGCGGCGCGAATTGAAGCGGCAAATTCGCGAGCAGCTGTCGCGCGCCGGCGCAAACGAAGCGCTTACCTATAGTTTTGTGCACGAGCATATACTGAAGCGCGCCGAGCAACATGCAGATCAAGCGTATAAGCTGAGCAATGCACTGAGTCCTGATTTACAATACTACCGTTTGAGCGTGCTGCCAAGTTTGCTTGACAAAGTCCATGCGAATATCAAGGCGGGGCATGATGAGTTTTGTTTATTTGAGATCGGCAAAGGACACGATGTACGGTTGCCGCATAGCGAAGATGGTTTGCCGAGCGAGCAGACATTTGTCGATGCGGTGTATGCGGCGAAGAAAGCACGCGCTAGCGCGCCGTATTATCAGGTGCAGCGCATGGCGGTGCGATTGCTCAGCTCATTGGGCGCACAGTTTGAATTAACCCCAATGGCGACTGAGAACGATGACGGTGAAGGACTAAGCGGCGTTGAGTTTGAAGTCGCTGCGCCATTTGATCGGCAGCGAAGCGCGTGGATACTGTGCGGTAAGGAGCGGCTTGGTATTGTTGGTGAATTTAAGCAAGCGGTACGCCGGAATTTCAAACTGCCGGAATATGCTGCTGGATTTTCGATTGATTTCGATCAGTTGTTAGCACAGCCGCGCGATGGGCAAACCTATCGGCCGCTGAGCCGCTTTCCATCGACGAGTCGCGATGTGTCGCTGCGGGCGCCGCGCGACGTATCGTATGCTGAGCTTTATCATGTGGTGCAAGCGGCAGTCGGCGAATCGGCAGGCGATATCATCGTGACAATTGAGCCACGCGCGATTTTTCAGCCGGCGAATGATCACTCAATAAAGACGACGACATTCCGATTGCGCATGACGCATTATGAGCGCACACTGACGGATGCGGACGCGAAACCGATTGTCGACTGTGTGGCGACGATGGCGCTCGCAAAACTTGGCGCGGAGTGCGTGTAATAAAAATATAAGAGAAGGTACTACTCTCGATCTTCGCTGCGCAATGGCCACTGCGGCAAGCTGTTGCGAATCAGCACGAAGCTGCGGCGCGTCGGGCGCCCGACAAGCACGCCAAACGACGCGCCTGCGGCAATAGCGACGGAAATAAGAATAGCGCGCAGCAGCAAATCGTCTCCGCCGGGCGCATTTTCCGGTGCGATTAACCCCATTAGCCCATTGTACAGAATTAGCCCCGGCACGAGCGGTACGATGCTAGCATTGACGATCGCAAGACTTGGCATGTGCCAAACGCGCGACACAAGCGTAGCGATAAATCCAATCGTAATGCCGGCAAGCGCGTTAGCAGGGATTGATGAAAGCCCCGCGCCGCTGCTTGCTAAAAAGGTGTAATAGCCGAGCAGTCAGGTTGAGCCGGTCAAAATAATGCCGCCGAGCCGCGTATGGTTGCCACGCGCAAATGATGCCGAAATAATGACAGCGCCTAGATATTGATAACTCGCGCTTGCAAACGTTAGGCGGTCGGGCGTTGGAATGAACGAAATGCCGAGTTTCCGGCTAGCGTATAAGCCGATGCCAACGCCGGCGACGATGCCGGTCGTCATCATAGCTACGCGCAATAGTCGTGCGCCGGCAGTAACATAATATTCGTCGATCGCGTCTTGAAAGGCGCCGACAATCGCCATGCCGGCAACGAGCAAGACGATTCCGCCGACCGTAATGAGCGTCGGGTTGACGCTTCCCATGAAGTCGACATAGCCATGGCTAACGAACCACATAAGCGCGGAAGCGAATAGCGTAATGAATAATGATGCGACGACTTGTGTGAAAAACGGCGGTAAAGCCAGCCGTCCGAGCCTTCCGAGCAGCCATGCTGTAACGGCGCCGACGAAAAATGCAATTAAGACAAGCGGCCAGGTCGCTGAGTAGAGAATCGCTGAGCCGGCGCTGATTCCGCCGCTTGCGATATAAATGACCCAGCGCGGATAACGGCGCACGTGCGATAATATTTTGTCGAGAGATTTTTCGGCATCGTCAAGCGTGAGCGTGTGGTTGGCGATTTTTGCGCTCAGGTCTTGCAATTGCTGCATGAGCTGGTAATTCGTTTCGCGCGGCGTGATTGTGCGGATTAGTGTGAGCGGTTCGTGGTCGACACCGCGGTCTTGCGAAACAAAAATTTGCGTGTAGCTGATATCAATATGGACTTTCTGCCGGCAATAAACATCGGTAATATTGAGCGCTAAATTCGTGACGCTATGCGCCGGCATACCCATTGACGATAGTTGGTCTGCCATCGTCATGACGAGGCGCAACGCACGCATATTTGGCGTGAGCGTGTTGTCGATTTTTTCGAAATCTGCGATTTTTACCGAACCTTGCGCGGCAATAATTTTGCCGAACGAACGGCGAACCAGTTGCGTAAATGAATTCATACCGTTCATTATAGCAAGCTGCACGCGAAAAGTTACTTATGATTTTTTGTTTTTGCCGCCGGAATCGCCTAGCGCGCGCAGAGAGAATTTGCTATACTATAGGCTGATTATAACGAGAGGGGAATATGGCAACATCGAAAGTGCAGCGTTGGGGAATTATGACGATTTTGATCGTGACGGTAGTCGGCACGCTTGGGTCGTTTGCGGTGATGGTTTTGTCAATGCAAAATCAGCAGCGAATACAAGCCGACTATGAAAAAGTCAATAATGAATACCAGACGCAATTAAAAGCGTACAAGGCAAAAGTGCAGGCGCAGGCAGATGAGTTGTCGGCAAAATATTACGATACGTTTAAGCAGTACAGTACGCAGGCGGGCACGTACGATGTGAATAGCGTCAAGGAGCTGAAAACGGAAGATTTAGCTGAAGGCGACGGTGCGGTGATTGACGGCTCGACGAAATTTGCGGCGTATTATATCGGCTGGGACGCGAACG
The DNA here is from genome assembly GCA_905373345.1 of Candidatus Saccharimonadota bacterium. GTDB lineage: Bacteria > Patescibacteriota > Saccharimonadia > Saccharimonadales > Saccharimonadaceae > Saccharimonas. The sequence continues at coordinate 2,769 of CAJPSU010000001.1, read as the reverse complement.
GTAATGTATTTGACCAAAGTATTGATAGCGGCAAATTGAAAGAGCCGACTGCTGTGGCAAACGGACTTGACAAAGCTGGGTTAATCGCTGGCTGGAAAGAGGGATTGAAAGGTATGAAAATCGGCGGCGTGCGTTTGCTGAGTATCCCGTCTGACAAAGCATACGGCGAAGCGGGGCAAAAAGATAAAAACGGCAAGCAGACAATTCCTGCAAATATGCCGCTGAAATTTGTCGTCATGGCGATTCCGCAGCCGCCGACTATTCCTCAGCCGGACTCATCAAAACTGATGGAAGCGTATATGAAAGTGTATGGAAATCAATAGGGGGTGCAAGTGAAAAATGATATTATTCCAGTCGTGATGATTGGTGCTGGACCGAGCGCGCTCGCAGCAGCAATTTACACAACGCGCGAAGCGATTGATACGGTGCTGTACGAAAAAGGTGTCGTCGGCGGGTTGGCAGCTATTACCGATCAAGTTGATAATTACCCGGGTTTTCCTGATGGCATTGCCGGTATGCAGCTCGCGGAGCAATTGCAGAAGCAGGCAGAGCGTTTCGGTGCGAGAATTGAATACGGCGATGTGTCGGCATTGCGGCACGAAAGCGGCGTGAATATTGTGACGGTTGACGGGAAGGACGTGGCGGCGCGCGCTGTGCTGATCGCAACGGGCAGTGATTATAATAAACTTGGCATTCCGGGCGAAAAGGAATTATACGGGCGCGGCGTACACTATTGCGCGACGTGCGACGGCGCGTTTTATAAAGGCAAGCGCTTGGCAGTTGTCGGCGGCGGTAATTCCGGCGTACAAGAAGCGATTTTTTTGACGCGGTTTGCGAGCCATATTGATTTGCTGGTGCGTAGTACGGTAAAAGCGAGCAAGGTGCTGCAAGACGAATTGCAGCCGTATATTGACGATGGCAAAGTGACGGTGCATGTAAAAACAGTGCCGCAAGAAATCGTTGCAAAGAATGGCGTAGTGCGAGCAGTTCGGGCGCAGTGCGACGGCAAGCCGGTTGAATTTGCGGTTGACGGCGTATTTGTATTCATCGGGCTAAAGCCGAATACGCATTTTTTGGCGGGCAGCGGTGTTGAGCTTGACACGCGCGGACTCATCAAAACCGACGAGCACTTGGCGACGAATGTGCCGGGCGTGTTTGCAAGCGGCGATGTGCGCAGCGGTGCGACGATGCAAGTCGCGAGCGCGGTTGGCGAGGGCGCGACAGCGGCGCTAAATATTCGCGAATATTTAGATCATAAATAGCATAGTTGTATTGTTCGTGCTAATATCCTCGCGGCTGGATATAGGTTAGGGGTAGCTAATCGCGTGTTTCGGCGTGCGCATTTATGTACGCGATACACTTGTCGGGGTAATTAGTAACAATTGCCTGCACACCCTGATGCTCTAGGCGGTGGATTGCGCTCGGACGATCAACGGTATATGCGTAAATAAAAATACCAGCGCGCCGCGCAATTTCAAGCGCAAGCCGATGTAAATACAAGCGGTGAAAACCAACTGCCGTCAGCTTAAGATAGCGGTGGTATGCGATAAACGCGAATGGATTTTGATGATGCAAAAGCGCAAGATTAGCGCGTTTCGACCGTCGGCGAACGCGCATGAGCTCGCGTGCTTTGAATGATGAAATTAGTACCAGATCCCAATCATCGGCGCAAGTGATGAAATGCCGCCGAAGCAGCCGTACGAGCGCGTCGCCTGTGTGGCGACTTTTGATTTCAATATTAAGCAAGATTTTTCCAAAGAACTCGCGTAGCACATCTTCAAGCAGCGGCACGGGATTATCGCGCGTTAATTCCTGCAGCTTTTTGTACGTCAGCGACGCGACGCTATCTGCGGCATAATGCGTACGTAGCAGCAAGGCGTCATGGATAACAACAAGCCGATGATCAGCGGTCAAACGCACGTCAAGTTCAAGCATATCGGCGCCAGCTTCGTAGCCAGCGCGAAACGCCGGCAGCGTATTCTCAGGCGCTAAGCCGCCCGCGCCGCGATGTCCAATGACAAGCATAACGTTCCTATTATATCATTGCGGGGTTATTCGACGTACCGGCGGCGGAATGTTTCAAGCTGCCGTATCAAGTGCGGGTCGTAGGTTTCAAGGGCAACTTCGCGCGTGCCAACTAGCCCCGACCCGTACATAAAATTATGCGATCCGGTAATCGCAGCTTTGCTGCCGTCCGGCATTGTTGCGATTAAAAATTTTGCATGCAGATAACAATCATGATTATATAGTGTTTTTTGCCTCGCCGTCATCATACCGAGGCGAATGAGCAGTTTATTGAGCGATGAAGCAGTGCGCCAGTGATTAAAATAAAGGACCGCTTGTTTTCGTTTTAGCGTGCGGTTGAGTGCGCCTGTTGGACAATATTGCGATACGAGTGCAACGTGTTCTGCTTGTTTTGCAAGGGCGCGCGCCCGTTTGTATATGAGTGAATTTGTCGGCAATCCGTTGTCAAACAAAATTGTCGTGGTCTTCGACACAGGAGCTGAGTGGTTGCGCGCCGCACCGCCGCCGCGATCAGCACGGTAGATGTGCTGTTGTTCCTGTATGAGCCTATCGGCAAGCGCTTGGTCGGAAAAGCGAAACATATAATCGACGTTTGAAAAACTTTCGTCGTCCATATTAACGCCGCCGCCGACGTAAGCAGTATCGTCGATGACTGTCCATTTGCTGTGCGTTCGACCGGCAAACAGCGTATTTGCTTTGCGCCCGAGCCAGTGGAATGATCCGCCGGCTTTCTTGATGCGCCGT